>CALGTP010000732.1 GCA_937902105.1 uncultured Actinomycetes bacterium | reverse complement strand
GAAGTAAAGCTTCCATCCGCGTTGAACCGTGCGCCAATTTTCACTGGATCATCGACGGCATAATAATTGAAGCGCAAGACCGTCCGATCTTGGTCACTGAAGTTACCAGCACGGATTTGGGTCATTCCGGTAATTCGGTATTTAATGATGGGGCTCGTGGCGGGATCCTGGAGAACCGTCGTGTGGAGTACATAGACAGCATCATTCATGTTTGGAACCTGAGTAGTGTCGCCAGCGTCCATGCTGCTGCTATCCCAGTTGTTGCATGAAATCACCAGAAGACCCGGGCGCATAAACCCAGTAGTGGGCGGCAATACCCCTTCAATGCCATTGAACGTTGCTTGGCTAAAACCCCAATCGGCATTGTTATTCTCTTCAGATGCCAATGCTCGTCGAACATAGGGTGGATAAAGCGACAATCCTCGCATTTTGGCGCCAGTTGTTGGGTTGCGAGCTTGAGGTCCATTGATCCAATCATAAATCTGGTTGGTAGAGTTTGAATCTCCGTACTGATAGAACGTTCCCTTCTGCATTAGGACTTCCTTGACTTGCTTAAACTTGATCGTGATACGAATGTCATTGCAGCCAGCAATCGCAGCAATTGGGAAGTACTTCGATGGATGGGAGGTAAAAAAGAGCCCTAGTGGAATTGTAAGGTGCTTGCCTTCCTTTGCAACCATGTCTGCATTGGGAGTCTGTACGAAATTCGACATCGCCAAGTGAGGCAGGATCATCATGGGGCGGTCCAACGAATCCCACCACGTCGAATGGAACTTCAAATCGTCGTCGTCGGTTAGTTGGGTCATCAAAGGTTGGTAATGCTTGCGCTTGTAGCTGATGATGCGATCGTAGACGTCATAAGCTGGATCAGGGTTGAGCTCTACAACTGTACGGTTGGGAAAGCGAGCCGTTTTCTTCCCACCATCGAGACGTGACTTAAATAGAGGTCGGCCAGTCTTGAGCGTCTGATGGAAGCCATGGCGGTTATTTCCATTGCGCATGAGCTCGTTGATGATGTTGAGCGATTCACCCGTAAGCGTCTCGACGTCGTGCGAGCCGACTGAAAAGGTGATCTTCTCAATCATCGCGTAACCGACGTTGTCAACCCATCCCCACATTTGCGCTTGGCCCGGAAGAAGTGGCGCGGACGGATTATCTGTCGGAATCTCGACCTTATTCATCTCGATCATGAGGTCGATGGGCCCGAGCAGATCGGCGGCCTTCGGAACGATGAAGCTCACAGTCTGTCCAAAGTTCGCAGCGTTCTGTGAATCGACGTCGCGCAGCTGCATCTGGAAGTTGCTCGTGCGCTGGTAGCCCACATTCGTGAAGTACGACTTGGTATTGTCGAAGAGCAGTTTGTCCTGAGGACCTTGATTGAGCGAAAGCTGTACAGCCATGCTTTTCTTAAACTAGGAATTAGAATTAAATCACTTCATCGCTGCCTGGCCGATAGCAATGCCTTCGTGTGCCATAGCTGCGTTTTCCTTCTGCATAGTGACACTCGTGCGAATCTTTTGAATCTGTGTTGTGCTTCCAAGGGTTTCAACAGCACTGATCGGCACACTATCGTTGAGATGCGCAACCGAGCGCGGTGGATCGAGGATGATCGGATGCATTGATGGGTCGGGCGTCGCCGCTGCCTTCGGGTTACAATTTCCTGTATTGCACATCGGCCCAACTGCTGGTGTTGGTTTTTTCGGTTTTTTCGAAATGTGCAATACTAGTGCGGCAACTGCAGCGATGGGGACTGCAGCGATGGGGACCACAGCAAACATCGTTTAAAGATGCCTCTAGAATTTTTCACGGGGCTTGCACCCGAAACTCATCGACATCTTCACTGGGACGACTTTGGGGCAGCAGTACAGCATTGCTACGACGATCGTCGTCGTGATCCCCACTACTGCTACTACGACCCCGCTCATTCTCCTGATTGACTAGAAAATGCTGGTAGAGTGTTAGACCATGCGCTTCACTCTCGGCGAGTCGCTGCTTCATCCGCTCGAACTCAGCTCGTTCTTCGCGACGGAACTCCAACGCTTCCTTTACAGCGGATTCGGAGGGTCGTTTCGTAACCGGGAACGGTTTGCCATCGTTGCCATATTGAGCGGCGATCGAGCGCGCATATGAAAAATCTCCCGCTCCATGACGACGCACTGCGTCGAAGAACATCGTTTCTTAGACTTGAGAAAAAGTTCTGATACCTATACTGAACTAAGATGCGCTACGCAATTGCAATCGATGTGGGAATTCGCAACCTCGGCATCTGTGTGTACGACTTCATCACGTGCAAAATCGTCTACTGGGATAACCTACCGCTAATGAACGGCCGTTACATTCCCTCGAACAATGTGGCCTATGTCAAGGAATTCATCCGGCGCTTGCACCACTACTTTGACGAAGCGGCGAGCATCGTCGTCGAGCGCCAGATGCGCTGCAACATGCGCATCATCGAAGCTTTATTTCAATCGACTTTCTTTGACATCTGCACAGTCATCAATGCGAGAAGTGTCAAGATGCACTACAGCATTAGCCGGGGCGAATACCGCGCAAATAAAGCGGCCGCGGTCGACTGGGCGACGACCTTCGTACAGAATAACCCCTGTGCCTTTGGATCGAACGGTTGCATTTCGTGGGATGCGAAAGGAACCAAAAAGGACGACCTCGCAGATTCGTTGTTGCTCGTTCTCTACTACCTCGATACTTATTCCAATCAACTGAGCAGCGACGACCATGAGTGACGAGAGTGATAGTGACGATGACAGTGACATCGAAGATTTCCGCATTGCAGTCACAAGAACCGAAACGAACTGGTTCGTCGAGCACAACGACGTGCTACAGGAGCTGTACCACAGCTTTAAGTCACAAGGAGAAACACTGTTTGGGAATTGGTTTTTTCAGAGTGGGGGCTTTCACCACTTTGTGAACTTCGTCTATTTACACTCGCAATTATCTTCTAAACCCCCTTGAAACTAGACATGCTGTTCGTAGTGGGCGTCTTCGCTGCGCTCGCTTACATGTACCTGAAAAAGAAGGGTCTCGAAACGGGCATCGATGCACAGGTCGCCGAATTTCACGCACAGCAGAAGATCGTGCAGAGCGACGACACACCCCCCGACGCAACCTACGCCGAGATTCGTGCATCGTGGCTGCAAAGCACCAGGACAGGAACCGAGCAAATGAACACCGACTTGACCGAAAAGGAGAAGCGAGCATTGCTGAAGGGCGCGAATGATTTACACGAGGAGGCGCTTTTGTATGACCAGGGTGGGTCTTACGGCTCTGGCGAGATCGAGGGGGTTCTTCTCGAGATGGCGAACCATTAAGACTTTCTCCGCTTCGAGCGCTGTTCGCGAATCTCCTTGCGCTGTCGCTCGTAATCGTCCTTCTGTAAATCTGAGTATGAGTTTACTGCTTGAAATTCAAGCGCAGTGCGTTGAACACGCATGTCTTGTGCAATGGCTCTCTTCTGATGTGGACTTAAGAGCGAGTGCGTGTACCCCATGAGCTTTTGGCGCATATCGTTGCTCATCGCCTCGTAAGAGCTTTGTAGCATTGTCTAACTAAGGCGTCGGATTTTCTTATACTCTCTTTAACAATGAACGTTCCTAGTCTGATGATCGTCGTGCTCGCACTCGCGACACTTGTACACCTGAAGCTCCAACACGATCGCGAAAACGAACCACAAACAGTCTATGTCAAATCGAAATTACTCGACGATGCGGTTTTTCGACGTGAATTCCAAAACTAGAGCTCATTTCTTGATCGCTTTCCTCGCTTTCGCTTTCGATGCTGCGCGGACGTTTGCCATCATGGCCTTAGCTTCGGCGCTGCCTTTTGCAGGCCGGTGGCTCGTCTTCGTCGTCGTCGTCGGAGCACTCATCATCGGAGCTGGAGGATTCATCATCTGAGGACGTGGTGAGTTCATCGGCGTCGACGCCGCCCATGGCGGCGTCCTCGCTCCAAACATCGTCCCCCCCTTCGCTGATAGCATCGCTTCCATCTTCTTCATCTGTGTCAGAAAGTTCCCCCTCCTCCCAATCCTCGTCGTTTACTGCTGCGTCGTACTCATCTTCGGGGATGTCCGCAGTCAGCTCCTTAAGATACCACGTATCCGTCACGACGAATTCGTCCCAGTATGTGAGCGGCGGGGGCTTCTTTGTACGTTTCGGACGCTTCTCCCAATCCAAAACGTTTTCATAATCCAATCCCATTTCCTGCAAACGCGTCTCTGGAGTCATCGCGTTTCTCCCTTTTATCAGAAAGTAACACGTAGGCCCTCGCTCCCTCTGATTGTAAATGCCCCTCGTACTTTGCACCGCCGGGTGCCCAATCATATGCCGCACGCAATTGCTCTTTCTTCGCATCACATAGGTCGCGCGCAGGCTGTAGCTCAGCGTACACGATCATCGGTGGCAGTTGTGCTGCATTCTCAACCACGCCGGCGTAGTAGAACTTGTAACTATCCTCCTTTAGATGATTCTGCGAGTACATCTCGACGTTGCTTCCCGGAAAGCTCGTATACCACGGCTCTTTCCATTTTTGGAACCCCGACACCTCTGAGTGATACCACATCGCATCATCCCATAGATCGAGCAGACGCTCGAGCTCCTTTTTCGCATTGCTGTACTCGATTTCAGCGAAGCGCGAGAATTCGTCATGGTACATTGTAGTAGAGGACGATTGCCTGCGCTAGCAGGGTCGATACAAAGAAGTCATTGAGGTGACAGCTGAGCAATTTGCGACATGGACACACGGCAGTTATGAACGTTGCGTAACCGATCAAGCCCGTGACGATCATTTGCTCGCGTCGCATTTCCTACCGTTTCTCGACCAATTAGAACATTTGCGCTTTTTTCCAATCTATTGATACTCGTGCAACGATGGGAAAGCGCAAGATCGGCGACTACGTGTACTACCAATGCGACTACACCGGCATGCCCATGCGGACCTCGAACTGCTACATCCCAAGCTACTCGAAGGCCGGCAAGCTCGTCAAGCAGGGCTCGTACTGCTGCTGGGAGGCAGTGATCGCCGCTGCGAACGGCGACTCGAATGTCCAAGAGCTCGTCGATGGCATCGTCGGTTGCACCGTCGCGCCGGCACCCGCACAGACGACTCTCTCGTGGCTAAGCGAGCTCGGAGGCATCATGAACATCGACGAGTTCCTCGCCGCGTGTGACGATCCGAATAAGCCCGTGAACGTCATCGAGATCGCGGTCGATGGTCGCCTCACTGAAGCGGTCATTGCTCGGCGTGCGTACCTCGGCTTCGCGCACCGCTTCACGACACTTCGCAAGAAGGGTAAAGAAAAGGCTTACGAGGTGTGCTTCAATGGCGTCGGAGCGCCGAACACAGTTGCTACACAGTACTTTAAGCAGGAACTTTCGGGCACGGTGTACATCGCTCTGAAGAGCAAGGAGCTTGCTATCCAAGAGCGCGCGCGCTACTTGCCGCTGGACATCGAGAGCTTCAAGTCCATGTTCCAGACGAGCCGCAAGCGCAAGGTCGAGGCGTACGACGAGACGCAGTACGAGAATGTGAAGAGCGAGATGAACAGAGAGCTCATGCAGGTGGAGCTCGCCGCTTCTTGTTCGACGAAGACACCGATGGATCTGGCAAAGGCTGCGACGATGCCATCGGCGACGGGCGCGGAGATTGCGAACCTTGTGCGGATGCAAGACGCTTCTGCCCTACTACCTCCGATGCTTTGCCGTCAGAAGTCAGTGCGAGGGCACTGAAGCGGTTGTGCAGAGGTAATTCAAAGGACACTTTCGCTTTGGTAGCCTTCGCCGTCGACCTTGGCTCCACGAACTCGACGTCGTCGCTCCACATGTGTGTCTAGAAGCTCACCAGTGTGTGAGAAAATAATTCTGAGTGTTTGTTGAATTGGATGGTCATTATGAAGTGTATGACGACTAAGCAAAACTTCACTTGTGACGAACCGGAAGTTGTTTTGCTTAAGAACAAGCGCTTTGCGTACAAGGCAATCTGTCCCTGGAAAGGAAAGTGTGGAAAGGACCTGTACGCATTTAAATTTGCGACGTCAAAAGCGTATCACGATTACATGCAGAAAAGTCTCGGAACTATCGAGGAACATTCTGACGACGACTCGGCTTCCGAAAGCGAGTAAATCTGAATAGAAGGTGTGTGTGCGCTGTAGCAACATCCTATGCGACAGACACAACAGCTAACAAGCAACTCCTATGCGACAG
>CALGTP010000731.1 GCA_937902105.1 uncultured Actinomycetes bacterium | reverse complement strand
ATATCGCCGCCCGGATCATCGTTCGTCGCCAACTCGCTGAGCTTTACCTCGCAGGGAAAGCAGGTGGTCTGCTGCTTTGCTCGCCTCCAAGCGAGATGCCTATCCCGCCCAACATCGGACGCCTGAACATGCTTCACGCTACTCCTGAGGTCCCCTCCGGAATCTCCTCTGACGGGAGCTTCACCTTCAGCACCAAGTCTGACACTCAGGATGCTCGTCCAGCCGGATTCGGGCGTGGTAGGGGCCTAGTCACCCCGCTATCCCGGATGAAGCGCCTTGCTCTCACCGGAGCACCACCAGCAGCAGACCGTACCTACTCCGCTATCGAGTCAGGAGCACCCCCGACGCCCAAGTACACCCCACCCGCCGCAGGCATGCCGGCACGTGGCACACCAGAGTACGAGGTCGAACGTGTCAAGATGGCTGCGGTCGAAGATGCTCAGCGCGCAGCTGCCCAAGCCCGCGCTAGCGAGCCTCTCACCGCGACGCCCGAATTAGGAGACAGCACTGCCCGCGTCGACTCCTCTCGAAAGTCTTCATCCAGACGCTCTCGAAAGGACAGCATTGGCAGCGACGATGAGCCTGCTAAGCAGCCACCACGACAGGGCAGGAGTCATCCGACCTCAGCCTTGCCTGATGCCACGGTCGCCCCCGCTCCTGTTAGCGCCGCTCCTACTCAGCCATCGGGCGGCACTGTCAATGCTGCTGACATACCTGCCGCGATTGCAGCACCGACGATTGCGCCCATCTCACCAGACCGCCTTTCCACGCTCGTCTCTGCCAGCGAGGCCTTTATCACTCTCGACGACAAGCTCACCGTCATCGCTTCACGCATCGATTACGTTGAGTCGACCATTAGGCCGGAGATATCTTCAGCGCTTCAACAGATGGAACCGATGATAACTATCCTTCAGGAGCGTACCGCTCGCATGGAAGAAGTCATGGTCGAGGTGCGCAGCCTTGATCACATTGCAGCTCTCAGGCGCGAAATCGCTGCTCTGCAGCGTCAACTAGCTGCTGAATTCGCCAAGCAACTCACTCATCTCGAGACAGACGTCGCCTCCGACCTCAACGGCATCAAATCCCGCACTGACCGTCTGATGCTCGATAGTGAAATGACTGGCGCGCGACTCTCAGCTCTCGAGACGCTCGCTCGCAACCGGCACGATAGCTCGACTCCTTCGCCTAATGAGACGAGCCAGCTTGTTGCACAGCTGGTCGCGCGCGTCTCCGCCCTCGAAGCCATCGAGCGCCCCGAACCTTCGCCCGCGCTCATCCTCCGCACTGCCCGCCAAGCTCGGTACCTCGGCTCATCGATCTTGCGCGTCGTCGTCTCTGTTGCTCGCTCCACCATTGGTACCTTCTGCGCTGGCGTCATGTTCGCTATGTTGTACGTGCTCTGGATGAATCAATACAACTCCCGCCCCGCAGCCTCTGGAGTCGGAGTTCTCAACATGATGCACTATGGGAGTGTCAACATGCCTTCCTTGCGTCAGCACGGCACGATTCTCAAAACTGCCGCCGATTCCAGAGGCAGCAGCCTGTTTGATGGGGGGGCGACGCACATCGTTCATGAGGATGACACCGGCGCGATCGCCGGGAGCTGGCAGCCCGACGTGGCAGGTCTCCGCCTTGGTGATGACACCTTTATCCCGGCCTTTGGCTCCGTGCTCAAGGATTTCATCCCGCCACTCGACGTCGGAGGCCCGGACATTCGCCGCCGCGTCTTGATTGCCCCGGCAGTCGCCTCTCGTGTCTGGTCAGGCACTCAAGAGGTCGACATGTATGGCTCGACATTCGTCGATTCACCCACACAGGGCAAGTACATTCAGCTCAACGATGGACGCATCCTCAAGCTCAGGCTCGCCTCCAATGGCCTTCGCATGCTTGACCTCCGTGTACGAGGCACAGACGCCATCATCAACAACCTCGCAGCGATTCGCCCCGCTTCCACGACGGTTCCAGCTGCCCTCTTGCGCACCACAGGTGTCGGCAAGCGACATGTACCGCTTGCCCCGATCGACTTCCTTCGTCTGTGGCACTGCATCCTCGGGCACATCTCGTCGCGTCGGCTTCTCGCCACGCTCCGTCACACGCTCGTAGTCGCCAACGTACCGACTCTCGCTCCCGACGTCGTCAAGGCGTACGAGTCCGAGCACTGCGACGTCTGCAACGCGTTCCTCCAGAAGCGCCACTCGGCACCCGCTCAAGCACCTGTCGCTCCAGGTGCTCGAGCCGCCACTGACCTGCCTCCGTCGACAGGACGCGCGCTTCGCCCCCTCTATCGCATGTTGCTCGACGTCTTCGGCCCCGTCCCTTGGGCCTCTGCTCAATTCATGTACCGCTACGTCCTCGGCATCGTCTGCGAGGCGACCGGCATGCGATGGGTCTTCGGGCTCAAGACCCACACGGAGCAGGACATCGAGAGCTGCGTCAACCTCTTCATGGCTTCGATGCGCCTTCTCCGTCCCGACCTCTCGATCGACATCATCCGCTCCGATGGCGCCCCTGAGAACCGGTCGCACCGCTGGTACGCCTTCCTTGAGGCGCAGGGCATCCTTCACGAAGAGTCCGTCGCCTACGACTCGCATCAGATGGGCGCCATCGAGAACACGTGGAACCTCGTTCCTTCGGCCGGCGCCATGCTCGCCGTCTCCAACCTCGGCAAAACGCACTGGTACACGGCACTCCGCTACGCCGTCCTCCTCTCGAACCTCGTCCAGTCCAACGTCACGGGCGCGTCCGAGAAGATGACCTCTGCGTTCGAGCGCTTCTTCGGCACCAAGCCGTGTGGCGATCACCTCAACGTCTACGGCGCGCCCATCCGGTACCACGTCCGTCTTCACACCATGGGTCGTGACGACAAGTTCGACGAGCACGCCTTGCCAGGCTTCTACGTCGGCCCTTCGCCCGAGAACCCCGAGGAGAAGTACGTCTGGACCGGCTCGCGTCACATCTCCGTCGGAGGCTCCTTTGTCATCGACGAGACGCGCTTTCTCCAGCCCATACACCTGCCCACTGAGTTCTTCACCTCGTGGCCAGTCCCCATCGCCGACTCGACCGTACCACCCGTCCCGTTGCCACCTCGACCTCTTGTCAGAACGGCTCAAGTCCTCAAGGAACCTCTGCCCAACGGGACCATCCTCGAGTTCCGCTACGCGAACGCTGACTTTACGGCTTTTGACTGGTACTCGGGCAAGATCGTCGACTGGCGCCGGCGGGCGGACAATGGCATCGAGCACGAAGTCGAGTGGCTCGACAAGAGATGGCTCCAGAACGACTGGATCAACCTCGCGTCCTCCGTACGCATCTGGCGCCTCCCTCTGTCCATCGTGCCTGTCTCGACCACGCCCGTCGCCGCACCGTCTGCACCCGATCCGCTCGGGGCCACTCGCGTCATGCCCGCCGTCACAGCACCTGCGCCAGCTGCACCCGCTGCCACTCGCGCCACGCGCAGCTCGACGCGTGCCGCCGGACTCCATCGTACTCGAGCAGTGCAGTCGCACGCGCTCATCGTCAGCGACGAGCCCGAGAATACCGCCCTGATCGCCTCCCTTAAGAAGAAAGGCTGGCTCGTAGACTCTGTGCACGCGACGTCGAGCGACCAGGACATCACCCTGCTGCCCGTGCAGCACGAGCTTCGCAAGCGCATCATCGAAGGCACGTATGATCACATCGTTCTCTTCCCTTCGGCCTCGTCTAGCCGCACGAAGGTCGCCATCACTGCAGCGCTAGCCCTTGTAGGACATCAGGCTGACGTCAGCGTCACCATCCTCTGTCTAGTCACCTCCGACGCTGGACAGCTCGACCGAGCGAACATTTGGAGTCAGAAGCCGATGGTCATCCTCAAGCAGACCGTGAATACCTCCGAGACTACGTTCCCGCTCTGCAGCTTCGGCTCTCCTGGGCATCACCATGCGACTCTCTGGTCCACGTCCGAGCCCGTCCGTTCCAAGTTCGCTGATCTCGAATGCACTCACAGCACACATGCTGTATCCGTTGCACCTAATGCAATCGTCCCAGTCGCCTTGAGCGAAGCATTAGCTCACGCGATCGCAGGCGCAGCGATGATTGACGAGGTGCCGGAAACCACGACGAAAATCGATGGCTTGCATCCTATCTTCGCGCGCTATGACGTCGCCGCCGCAGGCCTGCAGCGTCGGTCCGCACATGGTGCCGACCCGGCCGTCAACGCCTTGCTCGCCACTGCCGCCCACGTCGCCGACATGCCGCTCTGCCTTTTCAGTCAGGACGATGTCCCCTCGGAGCTCAGCCCACCAGGCTCCCTTCTCACCTTGGCGACTCCCGACGTCATGCCCGACGCTGACCTCTACCTCCTCGACGTTCCAGACAAGGACGATGGCAATACCATCGACGCCGCTCTCAACCTCGCCAAAGGGGGCAAGTTCTCGGTTGATCGCAAGGAGGTCGTCTACTACACGGACAGCGGCGTCGCGCGTGCGCTCGAGCCGCGAGGCATCAAGGAGGCCCTCAGCTCCCTGCAGAAGGATCAATGGAAGCTCGCGATCGACACGGAGATGGACAACCTGCGTGCGCATGACGCCTTCCACTACGTGCCGGTCAAGGAAGCGCTCGCCCAAGGTAAGAAGATCATGCGCATGACGTGGGTCTTCAAGATCAAGACGCTCGACACCGGCGCTCTCGACAAGTTCAAAGCGCGCTTCTGCGTCGTCGGCACCAGTCAGGTCAAGGGTCAAGACTACTTCGAGAGCTTCGCCTCGGGAGCTCGTGGCACCAGCGTCAAGATGTGCGTCATCGTCACGGTCGTCAACGGATGGATCGACTTCCACTTCGACCTCAATGGCGCCTATCTCGACTCCAACATCGACACCGATGTCTACGTTGATCAAGCAGCTGGACTCGATCCCGTTGTCGGACCCAACGGTGAACGCATGTGCATGAAGCTCGACAAGGCCATCTACGGCACTGTACAAGCTGCGCGTCTCTTCACCAAAAAGTTCCGCGCTGCTCTCGTCAGCATCGGCTTTGAGGTCTCCCTCGACGACGAGGCCGTGTACCGCCTGGACCACAAGCTCGGGCGCATTATCCTCTCCACGCACGTCGACGACGGCATTGGTGGCGCCTCCACGACCGCGGTCCGTGACTGGATGTACGCCGAGATCATCAAGAAGGGCTTCTCATTCTCGCAGCAGGGGGGGTGGCACACGATCCTTGGCTTCGGCGCCACGCGCGACCTCATCAATCGCACGGTCACCATCAGCGCAGGTGGTCACATTCGCGATCTCGTCCGCTTACACCTAGCCGATGAAGTTGCTTCCACGCTCAACCCACCCACGCCGACAGCAAGAACCATCATGGATTTGCAACCTGCCGGCGCCGAGACACCCGCGGAATCGTCCTTGCACGTTGCATGGCGCTCCGATGCCCGCTCGCTCAAAGGTGCTCTGATTCACATCCAACAGGTGCACCCCGCGATTGCGCACGGCGTCTCTCGAGTGTGCGCGCACATGGCCACGCCCACCCATGAATCCTACGCCGCCGCGAAGCGAATCCTCGCCTGGCTCTCACATCGTGCCGACCTCGGCGTCACATATGGAGCCCCGCACCTCACGAGCGTCGAGGATCTCATACCGACCAAGGAAGACCTCCTTCCCATGGGTGACGTGCGCGACTACTCGCTCTTCTGCACGGTGGACTCCGATCTGCCTGGGAAGGGACTTCCAGTGCGCGACGCTAGCGACACCTCGTTCATCGACAAGCAGTCGCATCGCGCACAACTTGGCTACACCATCTCGCTTGCTGGTGGATGCATGGAAGCTGTGTCAAGACGTCAACACTCGACGGCAGTTGACACAGCTGCAGCAGAGATGTTTGCAGCCTCAGTCGCCGGCGCTGTCCTGGTTTCA
Organism: uncultured Actinomycetes bacterium; assembly: GCA_937902105.1. Lineage (GTDB taxonomy): Bacteria > Actinomycetota > Acidimicrobiia > Acidimicrobiales > Ilumatobacteraceae > Casp-actino8. The sequence continues at coordinate 328 of CALGTP010000731.1, read as the reverse complement.
ATCACCAGCGTTCTTGCCTTCGTCACCTTCGGAACTCTTGGACACCAGACAGTACGGATGTGGTGCGACAACGAAGCTGCGGTCATGGCTGCTAACGATGCGTCCTCCATCAAGCGCCTCGCCTACATCGCCAGACGCGTACGCTTCCTGCAAGAACTGGTTACACGCAAGATCGTCGTCCTGCTCAACATCGACGGCAAGCAAAACCCAGCCGACGCGCTCACCAAGCACATCGAGCCCAAGGCCACCTTTCGTGACTACATGGCGCGCCTCTACAACGCCACAGCCTCTCTGTTCCGCTTCAGCCACACCACCTCTATGGCACAAC
>CALGTP010000730.1 GCA_937902105.1 uncultured Actinomycetes bacterium | reverse complement strand
CGGCCTTAATTTAAGGCCAAATACCCAGCCTACCAATAAGCCGGATTAATTTAAGGCCACATTAAGCCGAATTAAGAATCGGGTTTAATATGAATAAAACCCGGATTAAACCGGATTAAGCCAGGCCCAAAGTCCAGTAGGCTTTAGTTTTTGGCCTTAGTCAGCCGTGGCTTCAAATGTTTAAGTTCAAATTTAGGCTGGACATGTTTGGCTTGGCCCCCTATTTTTTGCCTGGCCGTAGTTTGGGATGGACCTCTACTATAATTCTTAGGCAGCCCTACCCAGATAAACTTAGACAAAAAATGTGGGCGTTCGTATTAATAGTGCTTAGAGGTAGGTCTACGGAGACTCAGGCCACAGGCCTCAGGTGTGAGGTGTCTCAGAATTGCTGTCATCAAAGTTCGGGGATTCCTCCACTTGGTCCCGGATCTGATCGATCGTCGATGTCCTCGGTGATTCTCCTTCTGACTCTGCGCTTTCCTGGTCATCACTCTCGCAGCACTCGTCCGACTTCGCCGCCTCCTCCTCGTCATCATCATCAGGAGGTTCAACGTGAGTACTTGATGCCAGGCGAGATAATTGCTGCAGCCTTCTGGTAGCAGGACTATTGATAATGTCATGGATAGTGCCAGGCAGTGGGGCTTTTGCCGGCTGAGGCTGTGCCACGACAGCAGTTGGCGCTGGGACGTTATGTAGCGGCTGTGCCTGTGCTGGCTGTGCAACGGCAGTAGCAGCTGCCTTGGTCACCTCTTTCTTACGTTTCTTCTTGTCTGGTGGCTTTCCCTCAGGAATTAATTTGCGAGCATCAGCGCTGTTGTTCTTCGAGATCGGATCCGACTCCAGTGGCAGCACCTCGTCGATGGCACCAGAAGATTGCATGACATTGGCGACAAACCGTGGCCTCGTCTTCTGAGTGACAGAGTACAGTACCCAGCCATCTGGTTGCTTCTCGAGATCCCAATCATTAATTCTCTTTGTCGGCAACAACAATTGTTTTCCATCGTGAACCAACCAGAGCTCTCCTGGACCAGCTTCGCGAAGCTCGGGGGCACTTTGCTCACCCAAGGAAATGGTGCTCTCGTCCTCGTCGGGGGTGAGAGAACCGGCATCGGGATCAACGATCACCTCAATGACAGATCGCAGCGGAAAAAAAATAATTTAAAGAACAGCTGACTAATCTTACTGAGTGACTGACTGACACAAAGTAGGATTGGGACAAGTCCAAGCCGCATTAAGGACAGGAGTAGATTTGCCACCTTCCGGTGCTGCAGCTGCTGCTCCAGAACCACCAGGCACATACTCTGTTCCTGCTAGTGTTTTTCAGGGTTTGGTATCAAGTGAACATCTAAGAAACACCTATTATGTAAACTTATAGAAGCTACCAAACAACTCAATTCAATAGTTTGAAACCTAGGAAACCCCATTTACCTGCCTATGTTCTAGCTATATAAAGTCATTGTATAGCACAGAGTAAAACCTTTCAACCTAGTTTCATTACCACTTGCACCAGGCCAACCACTTTGCAAAACCAGCATTCCCCAACATAAAACCTATAAAACACACAACGGGCCTGCCTATATTATCGGTGTCCCATGTAATGTCTGTATGTTTGTGTATGTGTGTATGTATGTGTGTTATGTATGTGTGCATGCAAACCACTTGGCCTGTCGTCATTCCAGCCAGCTTAGCAGGATTTCGGGCACTTCGCTTTGGGAACTGAGACTGACTCGGTTTGGCCTCCTCAACCTCCTGCTTAGCAACGGTGAATTCTTTTCCATAGGCCTTATGGAAGAGATCAATGGCGAACCTTGGCTTGGATCCCTTCCCAGACCACACAACTGTTCCAATCTCATGATTATAGCTAACGTATTGCCTGTCATCTTCGATGATTTCCAACTTCACCTTGCGCCCTGAGGAATTGTGTACCACAATAGGCTGGCCCTTCTTATTCTCACTAATAGTGTAGCCGAACCGGATGTCGCCCGTCTGTTGGCCGGGCAATTCCTCGTCCGACTCGTTCTTCTTCTCCGCCCCAGATTTCAGTTGCACTGCTTCTGCTGGTTCGGCTGACGCTGCTGGGGCTGCTGGGGCTGCTGGGGCTGCTGGGTATGCTGGCGCATCGTCGGCAATGCCCAAGAATTGCTGCACTTCCTCCGGAAGCTCCGCTGGCCGCCCATTTTCACCCTTAGCCGGCAATTTGTAGCTGAACCCACCGATGGAAGCCTTCTTCAGCTTGTTATGGTGGAACAAGTGAAGCTGATGCTTCATGTATTGGTGGATGGTATCTGGGCCCCATCCCGTATGCTCACAAGGACTGCCACGTGCTTCGTACTCGCCCTTGGCTGCTTTCATAGCAGCTTCCACATTATGCCTTAGTTTTCTTAAGGTTCGGTCAGCAGTAGTAACAGTAGTAGTAGTGGGTAGTTGGTGGTAAGTAGGGTAGGTAGGTAGGTAGGTAGGTAGGTAGGTAGGTAGGTAGCCAGGTAGGTAGGTAGGTAGGTAGGTAGGTAGGTAGCCAGGTAGGAGGTAGGTAGGTAGGAAGGTAGGTAGGTAGGTAGGTAGGTAGGTCCCAATTCAATAGTAATAATGGCTAGTTCATGTATAGTAGCAATAATCGAGAGGCGTCCGAAGTTTCCATGACTAAGGAAAACAAGTGCCTAAACAAAGCTTATCTGCCCAGGCTTTGGGTCATCAGGCAGCCACCCTGTCAGAAAAGTGACGATGCTCATTTTCTTGGCTCTGCGTAATGGTTCAACTCTGGATCTGTTGGTGTATCGTGGTTCTGCGAAGTCAACCCAGTCAACAAGATGGCAGTCCTTAATTGATGTTTGTTTAATTTACGCAGCCGTCAGAATCCATGCCCCACCCCTTTCAAAAATAGACAGTCTCCAATCAAATACAGCTAAGTTCAAGTCGACAAAATCCTTGACTGCTACCTGGTATGTGTAGTCTTTGGGCGTGGTTTTACGAGAAGAGCTAGCAGCTTTCTTCCGTTCACTAGGCTTCTTGTCACTGGCCTTGGCTCCCTTGGTGACCTTTGGCCTCGCAGGGTTGATATTCATTCCAGAGCCAAACCTTAGTATGCTGACAAAGCATGTGCTTCGATTGCGGTGCCAACAAAATAACAACACGACCAGTGATAAACTAAAAAAATATTTTGATTATGGCTGTGTTAAGAAACATCGAGTCTTCTCCTGACTCGCTGTCCTGCAACATACTTTGCTGAGGAGGCCTCTCAGAACGAACCTTCTTCTTGGGTTTAGGAGCAACTCGCAAATCATCATCACTGCTGCTCTCGTAGGCACCAGTTGAGGCTGCGCTTCCAGGACCACGGGACATCACTTGGAGGTCGGAGGCACTACCTGGGAGGTCCTGAACTGCGCCCAAAGGTTGCAACTGGGATGCTCAATGCGCTAGGGGCCTGATGCTGTATGGCTCGAAAGAAGGAGCTACAAGTTCGAAAGTAAGATCCTGAATTCGAATGGTTTCTTGGGGTTATTGGTGAGGCCTGGGCCTACGAACATAGGAATCCATAGGAATCCATAGGAATCAATAGGAATCCATAGGAATAGAATAGGACTCCAGAGGAATCCATAGTAATTCCATCGGAATCCATAGGAATCCATGAAACTTGCCCAACAACTTTTTAACAACCAAACAATCACCAAGGCATAAGAAATCTCAGGCCCTGACCCAGCAACTATTGGATTCCTATGGATTCCTAAGGATTCCTAAGGCTTCCTATGGATTCCTAGGGATTTTCCTAGGGATTCCTAAAACATTTTTCAACACGATGATTTCAGATTTATTCTCAGCATTGCGCTGTCCAGGCTGAAGCTACGGCGCCGGATCACGATCCGAGGACTATTGCACTGCTGACTTGCAATTGACTGAACACAGTAACTAGGCAAACAACCTATAGATATGTTCAGATGACACCGCGAAAAACACCTGCATCAATCAACGACCGACCTATACTATCAATCAGGATCATAGAATTTATATTGCGTGAGGTTGTGCAGACACACTGACGTTACCTCATGGTGCCCCTTTGAAACAGGAGAGTGCAAGGAGTTGAATTACAGCTGCTGTACCGAAATGGAAACTATTCCCAGCGATTTTCGCTGCTCTTTTAGTGTCCGTGACTGGCATAATTGGTACGCCCATGGATATGGCGGTGTTGGGCGTCACCGGGAATCCCAAGGACGCGAGCTTTTCCCTGGATGTTAACCAGGTGTTAGAGCTCAAGTGGTAGAATTTGCCTGAGTTTGTCCTATAAGTTGGGATTTTGTTCGAAACCCCGCTCCAGGTGAGTCTCGTTTTTACATTATCACCCAAGAAGACAAACAGGTTTTCATTATGTTCTGCTCTTTGTCCAAACCTCTTAAGGTGTATCATCTTGACTAACTTGATACCCTGCTGCTCACGCTTGTTGAGCAAGTAGTACATGTTCAGAGGCTGGCCAGGAGGAACCTAAGTTAAGTCCAGGGTCCCAGAAAACTATGACTTTTCCCTGGCCATGGATGGCCACTTCACACCAGGGGCCAATTTAATTTACGATGTATAATTCCTAGGGCTTCGGCGATTCAAGTTTGTGGTTTGTTTGACTAACACTTATTCAGACAAATAGCGTTTAGCAAGAGACGCAAACAATTGCACTAGCAACAGCTAAGTAACTGCACGGACCTGTTTCTTTCGCACAATAGCTAGATCAGCAGCCTCTCTCAAAATTTCATATCTGTCGCTGACTAAGTAATCCTTGGGCTCTGTGCGTGCATACTTCTTGACCACCGCTGTGATCTTGTCATAAAGCAAGACAGGGTCGCACAACATCGTTGTGTGTACTTTGTGTGCACAAATGACAAAAATCCGAAGTCTGCTAAGGCCACTGTGGCCCTGATCGCTGCAGTCTGCAATGATTTCGTATATGTTGTAATGCTTTCCGTACAAAATCTCGATCATGCCCATCACCAGCTCCTTGCGTAAGGTTGTTTTTTACAGCTGCAACAACAGTCAGGCGCCGTGCCACGGAAATCCTAACTAACTAAAACTAGGTCCAGTGATTCGCAGTGTAACATATTACACAAGACATAAACTTAGAAAATGTATTGAGATTTCAGCAACCCTGTCCGTGACGTTCTCCTTAGTTGGTTGCTGGAAGGCATGGAGAACACAGTTAATCCAGCTAGCTACATTCACTGTTATTTGTTTTGGTGAGAACATCAAATAATAACTGTTATACTGACTAAGCTAGTTTCTACGATGACAATTTTTGTGCCCTTCTCCACGTGGAGTTTAGCGTGGCATATAAAAATAGCATTTGTAGCCCCCTCTTCGTATCGTTTCTTGCCACTGGGACTGTTATCCCAGCATGGCAATCCCGATACATCAATATCTGGATCCTCTCGGTCAAAAAGATCGCAGGATTGTCCGCACGTCAAACATGGCAGCTCAGACCTAAAATTGGCGTCGTTGATTGCGTGGAGTTTTTGGATGAAACTCCATGTTGAGTCAAAGGTCTGGTCTGGAAGGATGTCCAACAGGTTAGCATGCACACATGGACGTCTGTGAGGGAAACCAATTGTCGAAGTGACCCATCCATGGTTGTCCGAGATCAACTGCTGGCATTGTGGGTCCATTTCCTCATTGTGGCAAAAAAAACATCCATTGGTCACACACATTTCAATGATCAAACGAGAACAAGTACGTCCAAACATTACTGCAAGAATTCCTTCAAAACTAAGGCAAACTCGAAGCACTGAACTGAACGCACGAACATTGGGCGAGACAGCACATGGGAATCATTAATTGTCTTCTGAACCGCAGCGAGTGCCATTTCACCTGCATACGAACCAGTGCAGGACGACGAAGAGAAACGGCTCATCAGCAACATCGAATCCTACGCAAGGATGCTGCCAGACTCTCAGTCTCAGTCATGTGGTTAGTTGTTTGAGTTGTTTCACTAGTTTCGCTAAAAAGGTCAGATTCTTAACACCTAAAATTATACAAAACCATTAGATACAGCAAAACCACACATACAACACCATTTTTGAAGCTTGGTTTTTACTACTACGAATCAGCAAAGATATGATTGAAGTGCGGACTCGCTGCCTCGAGTTCTGAAAGCGTCGGTCCTTGTTTTTGGATGACTTTCCACGCCAGCTGGATACATTTTGCAGCACGGCTCAACATGTCATTAGGCCCCACTCCGGAGTCCTCGTTGTTGGTTTCTTGAATCTGATGTTATAAAATAGTTTTCCAAACCAGATATGAACAAACTCGAAAATTGTGTGTTGAGTTGTTGTAGGTCATGTCCTCTAGGCTGACAGTGCTGCTGGAAGTGCATTGGGTCCAGCTTGGTGCGTCAGAATCTGTTTCACTGATCAGACTGAGACTGATATTGTCATCATCCATCCAGGCCATAGGTAAAAAACAGACTCTTAGCTTGAGCCTGTAAACAATCGGGCAACATAGGTTTTAGGCCCAATATTTTGAAGTTGGGAAAATCACGAATAAATAGGACAGGAATCCATTCCATTCCACTAGCCGAAAGAACCAATAGGAATCCATGTGAATCGGTTTATAGGAAGCTTTGGGTTTTATGATATGTTTATATGGGTTTGTTTAGTTGTTGGC
>CALGTP010000729.1 GCA_937902105.1 uncultured Actinomycetes bacterium | reverse complement strand
ACATCGGCATCCACACCTGCCTCAATCGCCAGCCTTTCACCTAAACGTTGGCGTACGGCATGCACACTGCGTCCATCCCACTCACTATCGGGGCGAGAAAAGTACACGAACTCGAATGAACAGTGAGCCCCTCCCGTCACCGCTGGTGGAGTGCGCCGTCGAGTGATCTCGTCTCCGCGAATAGTCACGATTTCACCCGGAGCAATCTCGGAAATTTCTACACAACCCAAGGTTTGTAAGGCGCAGGTCTCCGAAGCAATCACATACCCGCCTTCCACAAGACGCCCCACTGAAAGTGGACGGTATCCCCATGGGTCACGTACCGCGACAACGGAATCGACCCCCAACAACACCAATGAATATGCCCCTTTCCATGAGGGCATTGTGCGTTCCAATCGGTCTTCCCACGACTTTCCGCTAGCGGCAGCAAGCATCAGGGCCATGACTTCGGTATCACTTGTGGCAGTCAGCCCAAAACCACGCTGTAAAAGTTCTTCTCGTAATTCGGCAGCATTAATCAGACTTCCGTTATGCGCCAGAGCCAGCGTTCCATGCATCGTTTCCAATAAAAATGGTTGCGCATTTTGAGCAGAGGATGCCCCGATGGTTGAGTAACGAGTGTGACCAATAGCGTGGTACCCGGCAAGTGGGGCAAGTGATGCAGCATCAAAAACATGAGTGACGAGGCCAGTGTCTTTGTGCATCCGTGCACGATGACCATCGGACACGGCGATACCCGCCGCCTCTTGACCCCGATGCTGCAATGCAAATAGTCCAAAGAATGCCAACTGGGCGGTCTGCTCTCCTGCTGGCGAGGAGACACCGATGACACCACATTCCTCAACGGGTCGGTCGTCGCGATCCATGTGCGCAGTTTCAAAAGTGTTCATGTTGACAGTTCTGCTGTTGCACGAGCGTCAGCCTCTTCAATTTTTTGGCGAGCAGATGCTTGGAATTGAGCCACGGCTTGAGCCACCGCTGGTATCGACAGACCAATGATCTTGGCCGCGGCGATAGCCGCATTCGTCGGCTCGAAAACATACAACGGAGCCACGCCAGAGGGCATGCGCACTGAAGACCATACATCGTCAGCAAAATCTGAGGGCGGTGGACAGGCGATGATCGGCACAACAGTTTGCGGATCACAAAAACCACTTAAGGCATTTGAACGTCCAGCCACAGTGACTAAAACCACTGGCATGCGTTGCGACAATGCATCCACATCGCGAACAATCTGTAGTGCTTTTTCGGGAGTCCGATGTGCCGAGGCGATGCGGATCACCGCCCCTAAGCCAAAATTGCGAGCGGCTTGGGCAATCTGCGTGGCATGGGCCATATCAGATCCCGAACCGCAGAGCACAACAATTCCTGGCGAGGTCAACATTGCCTCAGTGCTTACTTGTGAACTCATAGCCCCATCACTCCTTGTAGGTTGCGCATAATTCTTTCGGTGATCGGGCGTTCACCCGGAACAAATTTTTGACCAGTCAAAACCTCATACGCTGAGGTGTAACGCTTGGAAGTTTCCAGCCACACAGATTCATCAAGTTGAGGTGGCGGACCATCTCCCTTGTAGCCAGCATCTGCTAACGCCCGACGAATGATTTCCTTATCCATACTGATTGGCTCCAAACCGTTGGCAAAGCGTTCCGGGAATGATTCAGCGTCCCAAAATCGCGAAGAATCGGGAGTATGCATTTCGTCAATCAGCAATAACTTTCCTTGTGAGTCAAGACCAAATTCATATTTTGTGTCAGCCAAAATCAGACCAGCCCGCTGGGCGACTTGCTGACCCCGGGCAAAGAGTGCGAGGGCAACGCGTTGAACCTCCGCCCACAACTCGGGCTCAACTAGACCCTGATCAACAACTTGATCGCAGGTGAGAGCCTCATCATGCTGACCCATCTCTGCCTTCGTCGTGGGGGTCACAATCGCTGCCGGCAATTGCTGGTTCTTTTTCAAACCATCAGGAAAGGCGTATCCATAAATATCGCGTGCTCCATCTTCGTAGCGTTTCCATAAAGAAGTAGAAGTCACTCCCGTGATGTAGCCACGAACAATCACCTCGACTGGTAAGGGCTGAGCGGCGATGGCAATCAGGACATTCGGATCAGGCATTGACAAAGCATGATTCGCAACAATGTCGCGAGTGTTGTCGAACCACCACTTAGCCAACTGATTGAGGACTTGGCCCTTCATCGGAACCGTGGCCATGATTTGATCAAACGCTGACAGCCGATCAGTGGTGACAAACAATCTTTGACCGTTTGGCAATTCATAACTCACTCGGACTTTGCCGACACGACGATTTTCTAACGGCAACTCAATGTCAGTTAAAACATCCGTGTACTGCTGATCATGATTGTTTGACATGTTGTACTCCTGACTTGAAGAGGTTGAGGGCTAAACCATTGACACCGGTTGGCGAACCAGAGCGGCTTTGACGCTGGGTGACATGGTTTTCTGGATGGGGCATCAACCCCAAAACCAAGCCAGACGAATCACATAGTCCTGCAATGTCGTCAATCGACCCATTCGGATTCATCGGGCCATGACCTGCAGCCGGCGTTCCATCATGATTGACATAACGCAAAGCCACCATGTCATTGTCGTGAAGGTACGTCAGCGTTTTGTCTGAGGTCACCACACGACCTTCACCATGAGCGATGGGAGAGGTAATATTGCCCGATAGCCCCGCTGTCCAGATGCTGCGGCGCGAGACGGGTGCCAAAGTAACCCAGCGACAGACAAAGTTTCCTTTGTCGTTATGAGCTAAAGCGATTTGGTGTTGCGTCGTCGGCGATTCAGGGTCACCAGTCAGTAAACCTGAACGCACCAACATCTGAAAGCCATTACAGATGCCAATGACTGGCACCCCAGCAGCAACTCGTGTGCGCAGGATCCCGCTGATGCGATGATTCAGTTCGTCGGCAAACACTCGGCCCGAACCCAAAGCATCGGCGTAGGAAAAACCTCCTGCAACAGCAATGATTTGCGCGGAGGAAAGATTCTTGGATTCCTCTGGCAGATCGGTCACTTGAATGAACACGTGATCACAATCGGCTTGGGAAAAAGCAAAGGCTAGATCGTGATGCCGGTTCGTACCCGGCGCAACCAAAATCGCTACGGTCGGCTTCATACCTCACCCGACCAAGCAGCCGCCATCTGAGTGCGACTCACGCAAAATTGTGTTTCGTGCGTGCGGCAATGCAAATCAGGGTTCTCGCTGACTATGCCCAGTAGGACGGCGACCCCCAATCGTTTGCACACTTCATCGACGAGATTCGGATCAACTTCCAAAAGAATGCGGCCATTTGATTCCGCATAGAGTGCCACGACATCCGTTGCGGCGACGGCACGTATATCCACATTCAGACCCAATGGCGAGGTGAGGCAATATTCCGCCAAAGCAACAGCCAATCCACCTTCACTACAGTCGTGGGCCGAACGAATCTTGCCTTGTTGCATCAACTCGTATAACGCTCGATAGCGCAATGGCGCAGTCGTGTCAGGTTGAGGGACTAAACCGCCATGATCGCTTCCAAGGACAAGGTCCAAGTGACTGCCGCGCAATTCATCGCTGGTCAATCCAGTCATCACGATGGCACTACCGCTTGCGCTCAGCGTTGAACTCACGCATTGATCCACGTCGGGCACGTGTGCCAAGGCGGTAATCACCAAAGTCGGTGGAATGGATTGGCGCACACCTGAGTCAGATTCATATTCGTTATTCAGAGAATCCTTACCCGACACAAAGGGCGCACTAAAAGCAAGAGCCGCAGCACAACAACCGTCAACGGCGTGCACCAAGTCACCCAATGTGGATGGCCGAGACGGATCTCCCCAAGAAAAGTTGTCCAATAGCGCCACAGCGGAGGGGTCTGCGCCAACAGATACAACATTGCGCATCGCTTCATCAACGGCGGACCACGCCATGGATCGACAGTCATAAAGTCCATAGCGTGCGTTGACCCCGATACCGAGTGCAAAACCATTTTCGTCTTCGGGACGAACGATGACAACTCCATCTGATGGTCCTGTTTGCCATGGAGCAGACATCGGACCAATGACGGTTGCTCCGAGAATTTCGTGGTCATAGCGGCGGATGACCGCTTCTTTGGAAGCAATGTTTGGGTGAGCCAATAACTGGCACACCATCTGCGCGTGATCTGCTACATGACGTGAGATGGCAGCCAGAGTCGGGTGAGGTTCAAGGTCGGCGATCATTTCTCGTTGTGGACGACCATCAAAAAGAAAATCAGTCGGCATATCCACGACGATCTCAGAACCGTGTCGGACAATCAAACGTCGCGTTCCCGTGAACTCTCC
>CALGTP010000728.1 GCA_937902105.1 uncultured Actinomycetes bacterium | reverse complement strand
AGCGCAGCAGGCAGGGGCCGACGCCTGGCGCAGGACCAGAGCGGAGCGGGCAGAGGCCGGCGCTTGGTATCGAGCAAGAGCGGAGCGGGCAAGGGCCGACGCCTGGTTTAGGACCAGAGCGGAGCTGGCAAGGGCCGACGCTGAGCAGTGAGCAAGGGCCGGCGCCTGGCATAGGGCCAGAGCGCAGCGGGCAGTTCGAGCGAAAGCGGTTGCCAGAGCTGCTTGAACACGACTTTGCAAAAGTAGCTCGGATAGACACTGTCTCCCCTCATGCATCTTCGCTCAAACTTTCAGTGTGCTTGCAGTGTGGCAAACCTGCTAGGCATGCGTGTAAACATTGTCAGGCACCTTACTGCTGCAGGGAGTGTCAGCTGCAGCATTGGAACATTCACAAGCAGCAGTGCAGATCGAGACCACCGTCACCATCGGTACCATCTAGTGCAACAGCAACCGATGGCAGTGATGACGGTCCCGCAATTCGTAGGGTACGCTTAGCACCACCCGGACCGCAGGAACGATTTCTCACTGTCCCGCTGCGCATTCAAACTCCTGCTGGGGAGGAAGTGGTGGTTCAGGCGATGCTGGACACCGGGAGTGAGCTAGACTGTATCCACTCGCGGCTCGTTCCACAGCTGCAGGATGAGGGTGTTGAAAACCTGTCTAATGTGGCAACTGAGCTGCAGGTGGTGGGTGGTGGCACAACATGGGCATCAGGAACACTCTTGCTTGACTGCCATGTGGCAAGTAGGGACATGGCGAAGGCGACGGGTCATGGATTAGCCCGCAGAGTGCGTTTTACGATGGCGCCCAGGATTGTCGATGTGCCCGCTGATGTGCTGATCGGATTGCCGACCCTAAGATCGACGGGCTTGTTGCAGTCTGTTTTAGCAGGCTTGGCGGAAGCAGAAGAGATCCCGGCAGAAGTGCCGGCTGAGATTGTATACGAGGAGCAGATGCCGGAGGACTGGCCAGAAACAGTTAGCTTCGCACAACTCGCCAGCGAGTCTGACTCGAACTTGACCGCAGCGCAGCGTGTGGAGTTGCAGACTCTGATGCAGGACTTTCCCGACTTGTTCGGGCCAGCTAGAAAAGGCGGCTCTTCAGTGCTAACGCCGATGGACATCGAACTCTATGACGGTATGTGGCCAAAGTCACTGCCCCCTAGGCATGTGTCACCTGCTATTCAGGCGGAGATTGACAAGGCGATGAGCGAGCGGATCGTCCAAGGTTGGCAGCGTGATCTCTCCTCAGATTCGGGCATTTATAGTAGCCCTGTAGTAGCGGCAAAGCAGCCGGGTAAAGACTCTCGCCGCATCTGCGGTGATTATCGCGAACTCAACCGGTGTACAAAACCCTGCCAGTACCCCGTGAAGAATGCTCAGGCGATTACGGCTAGAATGAAGGGTGCTCGGTATTTCACAAAGCTCGACCTCATGAAAGGGTACTTGCAGCTTCCTCTCACTGAGCGCGCTTCTAAGCTCTGTACAGTGGTGACCATGAATGGTGCATACCAGTGCTTGACAATGCCTTTTGGTGTTAAGAACGGTCCACAGGTCTTTCAGCACAGGATCAGCACAGAGGTCCTGCGTGAGCTAGATGGCAAGGGTGTGGAGTCGTTTGTCGACGACATGTGTGTTTACTCTGAGACGTTTGAGGAGCATGTACGGTTGTTGCGCGAGGTGTTTACCCGCTTGCGTGCTTGTGAGCTGGTGCTGAATGGTGCAAAGTGCTGTCTGGGTGGCGACAAAGTGGAGTTTCTGGGCGTGACGGTTACGGGTGATGGCGTTGCTCATACTGAGGGGCGCAAGGAGGCACTCGCCAATATGACCGTGCCGACAGACAAGCCACAGTTGCGCTGCTTCCTAGGCATTGCGAACTTCTTTAGGCGGCATGTTAAGGACTTTAGCCTTATTGCAGCACCTCTCACTGCGTTGACTAGGAAAGACCATCCATTCAAGCTCAACTGGGGCACGGTGGAGCAGAACGCCTTTGACACGCTGAAACAGGCCATTGTGGCCGCGCCGATGCTGAAGTTCTTGGACTACAGCAAGGAGATTCGGGTGCGCACAGATGCCTCCAAGATCGGTATCGGTGCAGTGTTATTTCAGGTCATTGAAGGCGTGGAGGAGCCAGTGGCATTTCTCTCCAAGTCTTTCAGTCAGACTGAGTCGGCGTGGTCGACCATTGAGCAGGAACTATTCAGTGTCGTGTATGCATGTGAGAAGTGGGCGCCTATGATTCTCGGGCACCATTTTGTAGTAGAGTCAGATCATAGAAACTTGCAGTGGCTTGAAAAGGCTACTGCACCAAAATTAGTTAGATGGCGGTTGCGCTTGCAAGAGTTTGACTTTGACTTGCGGCATTTGCCAGGCAAGTACATGGTGGTGGCAGATGCGCTCAGCCGGTTGCATGCCAAGAAGGCGACGCCGTTTGCTGGCGTGTGTGCAGTCGGACTGTCGATGTTGCAGCCGCGGGAGCAACCATTCGTTGGTGCAGCAGCACCGAAGGTACTGCGCCCTCCTCTGCCGAAGGGGCTGGACCCTGACTTTGTGGCGGAGGACGGTCCAATTAGTTATTTTCACGGGCGGTTGGTCGGACACTTTGGTGTGCTGGCGACTGAACGTAAGATGCTTGCAGCAGGCGTCAACCATGCACAGCTGCGGGAGCACATTGACTATTATGTTAAGTCATGCCCACTGTGTCAGAAAATTCCACTTGGGCGTACTCACATCTCGCATCCAGAGATGCAGACAACCATTGCAGTTGACGAACCCGGATGCGAGTGGAATATCGATGTCATTGGGCCGTTGGAGCCTGATGCGGACGGGAACAAGTATATAATTGCCCTGATCGATAGCTTCACTAGGTTCTTGGTGATGAAACCGGTCAAGGACACTTCGGCAGCAACAGCCGCTAGGTTCTTGTTCGAGGTGACTGGTATCTTTGAAATGCCTCGCTCGATTCGCTCAGATAACTGTTCGCAGTTCACTGCAGCACTCATTACAGCTTTTCTCGCGCTGTTAGGTGTGGACAGGACGGCTGCGATACCGTATCGACCGCAAAGCAACGGGGGCATCGAGCGATGCATTAAGGAGATTGTTCGACACGCTACATTCATCATCATGGAGTTGCGCCAGCAGCATGACTGGTCGCTCTGTCTGCCCATGGTGCAGAGGATGATTAACACTGCATTCCACTCAGCAATCGGAACCTTTCCCGCCCGTTTGCTGTTCGGTGACATGGTCACTGCCGACAGGTGCTTGATACCAGCCAAGCTCACAGTCGGTGCTGAGAAAGTTATTAGCGGTATCGCCGACAAGCAAACCAAAATGGCGGTGTCCGATTATGTTAACCATTTGGTGCAAGTGCAGCAGCAGATTGTACAGGCTGCTCAGGTGCACCAGCGAGGTGTCATCGAGAAGCGGCTAGCGAAATCAGAGCCGGTGCAGCGGCAGGTGTATGCATATGGCGAATGGGTCTGTGTGAAGGTGGTGGAGAAATCCTCGAAGTGGGCAGGGGAATGGGCTGGGCCGTATTTCGTGCTTGGCTCAGCGTCGAATCCTCGCTTCATTATGGTGCAAGATCCATGCGATCTCAAAGAGTACGAATTTGATGTGCTCAGGCTCAAGCGGTACCACATGGGCCGTACGAGTGATCCCGTTGAGATTCGATCGCGGGATACCGCGGAGGCTCGGGTGCAATCGATCTTGCAGCATGAGATGCCAACGCATCGGAAGGCGTCTTGGCAGTTCAAGGTTAAATGGGCGGATGGCGACGTCACATGGGAGCCGTGGGCTTCCATTCGCCAGAATCCGGCTCTCGATGCTTATCTCAAGAAGCATCCATATTTAAAAGTTAATTGATGATTGGTCTAAGTTAAAATTGATAGATGATAGTTGCATAAAAGCCGCGGAACGGCAGCATAGAGAGGGTAGTGTGGTGAGCTAAGTACTGGCGAGTACCATGCTCAGTACGAGCGGAGCTCCGAGTCAGGCTGGGTCTGGACCGGCGGACTGGAAGCCCGGCAGGGCGTGGGTACCCAGGACTGGGGCTCCCCCTTATACTACCTTGACACAAAACAGTAAACCAAGTTCCACCCAACGCCGAGTTCGGAGCTGGGGCTCAACACACTGATCAGTGAACGGCCTTAGC
>CALGTP010000727.1 GCA_937902105.1 uncultured Actinomycetes bacterium | reverse complement strand
TCGTCTTCCTTGGGTGACGTTCAAATAACAGCCCATAGACCAGCTGAAGCTGATAGGGCTTGGGTGGGGTGGGTTTGGAGGCGCTATAGTTATATTCGCTAAACTTCTCAACAAGTTTTTATCTAAGCACTGTATCACGCTACTCAAACTCATTTTACTGAACAATTAAGCAGTCCGTAAATCTCATCAGACTACATTCACTAGGACAGCCGATCGGCGATGACACAGAACGAACCAGATTAACAGCCTCGCACGCACACACCTCTTGCAGAACAGCTTTCCCGTTTGGGATCAAGCAACGCTTCCAATCAAAAGGTTGATATATCAAAGGGGTTTGTCTCGTCGCAATTACTAAAGAATTTAGAGAAACGAGACAGCACAAAGGAACTAAGGGCAGAGGCAGCAAGAAACACCTAGCACTTGATTGATGGTATTTGCTGTTACGACTTGACTGTGACTGTCGCTGACTATGGCCTGTGAAAGTGATGAATGCTAAGGCCACGTCTGAAGTCCTGGGACTGGTATCCATGGCGAGCAGTGGGCAGTGGGCAGGCAAGGGGTCCTAGTGGGCAGGCAGAGCCACTCTGAGATATGATGATATGAGATGACTAAGTTGTTTTGGTCGTCGATTGACTGATTGGGTTTATTCGGTCAAAGATTGTTCGATCGATTTCGTCGCAGTGAGCTGCTTGTGATTTGATTGGTAGTGTTTCGTACGTGGTTGAGCCGTTAAGCATGGAAAGAAACATAATGATCATTTGACGTCAGCTGATAGAGACTGTCCTTGCCTCGGTTAACCTGTCGAACTGACAAGTCTTAAACTCCTAGACAGTCTTTCACACCTGGTTGTAGACTAGCTTGCTTAATGATAAGTCTTATCGATTTGAGCGTGCAGCAGCATGCAAGAATACGACGGAAGATCAAACAGACACACTTATCAATCTCAATCAGGTGTTTTCAGCAAATTCTGCAAATGCGCATGCTGAGATTTCTGAACAGTTCAAGTCGCAAGAAACATGTTGAATGTTGGACCAAAGACGTGGTCCGTTAGCCATTGCTAAGACAGTGCATGCTGGCATGCCCACAAGTAGGGCGACGCTTCAGCTGGGCAGACTTAGATTGTGCACAACATACATGGTTACCATACGACACACGAAACCATGAGCCTAAAAGTATCATACGATGCTGGTCAAATCCAATGTCCATAGTTTGTGTGTGCGTGCACCGTTATGTGATCTGAGGTCTGGGCTACTTTCACCACGTGTGGTCCCAAGTCTCGTGCGCCCTTGTAGGTCACACACAGGGTCCAGCCTCCAGCCAGCTGTTGGGCCCGAGGCAATGAATCCAATAGGTTAACTCAATGAATGAGTTTGCAGTTTAGTACGGAAATTAGCCTAGCCATTGAATTACTTGTTGGTTTCTAATGTCGAACTAGTCGAACTAGTGGTGACAGCTCAGCCCTCCGAACATGTGCGATAATTACCCGGCAACACCAAAAATATAGAAATAGAGACAGCCCAAACAGGCGATGAAGTGCAGTAGTATCTCAGAGGATCTAAGCTAAACCATCATATCTTTTCAGACCTACAAGGCAGGTAGACTGCAACCCTTGTCCAACAAACAAAGGCTAAAATAAAACAGCAGCAGCATTACATTACCACACCTCTGGAGTTGAAAGAACCTTCAAGGTCACCAAGGTCTAAGGCGACAAACAAAGCAATCCACACCAAAACCACCACGGGGCAACAAAGCACCAACAAACATTGCAATCGCTGGTAACTGCGCCGGACACACACGGCATTGCCTGCCGGCCCAAATCCCTTTTATATTCATGGGCGTATAACTTTAACATGTTCCTACATGATACGTGCACAAGTGAATTTGACAATTTTACGACTTTCCTATGGCCATTCTGTGCATTATTCTCACATTATCATCTTTGTGATCTAGCTCAGGCCAGCGAAAGATATGAAACATTGAAACATAATGAGAAAGCTGGGAACAACATACTTTCCAGCAGCACACCACGCTGACTTACCGAGGTGCCAGCTTACGCACACGCATCACCCCTTGCGTGCGCCGCAGTTGGTCCTGGGGCTGGAATCGCACTGCGCTAACCCTAATGTTCAGAGGCTGCTGGCCCATAAGGATACTTAGGGTGTGTTACTACAACCATGAAGCAAACAACAAGCCGTTCAAACACTTCGCGTTCGAAACATTGCCAGCACCAATTCCATGCAATGAATAATGTTTAAGTCGCAGGTGTCAAATGTCAGTTATATTCACGGGTCCGTCTTGGAAATATGCGGAGTTGTATTAATAAGAAATAATATCATGGAAAGTCAATAAACATACAAAGTCAACATAGCAGCACCTTATACAAAGTAGCTTTTAGTAGGCCTGGGGCCCCAGCTTATTTAAAAGACAGTCCCATATGTCCTTGTGTTGATGTTGGCTTTGTCACTGCAGCTCTGCGTCAGAAAAGTATTGAAGCTGGGAGTGACGTGTCGATGAGAGCATGACAACACGCGGCAAACAACGACAGGCAGACAGCACTCAGCAACATTGAGCAGCTCAAAGAAGAAACCTGACTGTGGTTCCCCACCCCCCTGTTTCACCGACCCCCTGCCCTGTCTTCTAATTCTTCGTGTCGTGCATTGTGCAGTGCGCAGGATTGCCAGGCGCCCGAGCTTGGCCTTGGCAAAGGATTCTTTGAAGTCAGTACCCTTCAAAGCTCCATGGCACATCAGCAAGTGATTGTGTGACATTGTAAGATTACATGTTGAGCATTGCAGCATGGCCTAGTGAAGCTGGATACGGTGAATCGCCAGTAAATCGATTCAGACTTGAAGTACTTACGCATTGTAGTGTGTATGCCAAACTAGACACTTAAGGCCTGACAGCTTAACTGCAA
>CALGTP010000726.1 GCA_937902105.1 uncultured Actinomycetes bacterium | reverse complement strand
CTGCCCTTTGTACACACCGCCCGTCGCTCCTACCGATTTCGAGTGGTCCGGTGAATCTTTCGGACTGCGCGCGGCTTCGTGCCGTGCCGCGGAAAGTCAGGTAAACCTTATCACTTAGAGGAAGGAGAAGTCGTAACAAGGTTTCCGTAGGTGAACCTGCGGAAGGATCATTAACACTAATCCAAACAAACTCAACGAAGCCTTCAGTTGCAGCAGTGGTGCGTTCGCGTACAGCTGCCGCAGCAACTTACAAAACTAACTCAATCAAAGGAGTCTAACTAAGATCAAAACAAAAACCAAATTCTCAACGGTGGATGTCTTGGTTCCCACAACGATGAAGAACGCAGCGAAGTGCGATAAGCAGTGCGAATTGCAGAACCGTGAGTCATCAGATTTTTGAACGCAACTGGCGCCGTGCGGGTTCGCCCGCCGGCACGCCTGGTCCAGTGTCTTGTTCTCTCCTCACCAAAATCATAATGCGAGAGATGCCCTTCTCTTGTTAAGCACGAAAGCACTCTAGCTCTGCGAGTTATCTTCGGATAGCACTCAATGCAGCAGTCACATTGTTACAATGTGAACTCATTGAGAGTGGAACTAGCGCGAGCAATCGCAAGTGTTTAGTCACACCAACTTAGGTACAGTATCTGGGCTCAGGCGGGACCACCCGCTGAACTTAAGCATATCACTAAGCGGAGGAAAAGAAACTAACTAGGATGGCCTCAGTAACGGCGAGTGAAGCGGCCAGAGCCCAAGATGGAAATCTCCGTGCAGCGCACGGCGAATTGTAATCTAGAGAGGCAATTCTCAAAGAGTGGTGGCGCAGAAGTGCCCTGGAACGGGCCGCCAGAGAGGGTGACAGCCCCGTACGTGGTGCCGCAACTTAACGAGAATGTCTTCAAAGAGTCGGGTTGTTTTGTATTGCAGCCCTAAGCGGGAGATAAACTTCTTCTAAGGCTAAATATATGTGGGAAACCGATAGCGAACAAGTACTGTGAAGGAAAGATGAAAAGCACTTTGGAAAGAGAGTCAAAAGACCTGAAACCGTTGAGGAGGAAGCGGTAGAGATGAATTCTACGGCGATGCGCGGGGAAGGCGGCCCAATCATGGCAGGCGAGTCGTACTTCAACGGCGGCCGTTTGTCCAAGAGGAAGCCGGTGACTTGCGCGGCGTTGTGAGGCCGGATGGAGTTGCGTGATCACAAAGGGCTGGCGGGAAGGGCTCGATTCGTCGGGCAGTCCGTGGGTTCCGGTGGACGCGTGGCTCGAGGGTGCTTAGTGCGATCCGGTCAAAATGGTCTTTACCGACTCGTCTTGAAACACGAACCAAGGAGTCTAACGTACACGCGAGTATGCTAGTGGAAAAACTAACATGCGAAATGAAGGTGAGAGATGCCAAGCGCAAGCAGCAGCATCAACCGACCATGATTCTCTGATGAAAGGTTTGAGTAAGAGCGTGTCCGCTAGGACCCGAAAGATGGTGAACTATGCCTGCGTAGGGTGAAGCCAGGGGAAACTCTGGTGGAAGCTCGTAGCGATACTGACGTGCAAATCGTTCGTCGAACGTGGGTATAGGGGCGAAAGACTAATCGAACCATCTAGTAGCTGGTTCCCTCCGAAGTTTCCCTCAGGATAGCTGGGACAAGTACGCAGTTTTATTAGGTAAAGCGAATGATTAGAGGCATCGGGAGTACAATGCTCTCGACCTATTCTCAAACTTTAAATTGGTAAGAACTCCGGTCTTTCTTAAGTGAGGCACGGAGGCTCAATGCGTGTCCTTAGTGGGCCATTTTTGGTAAGCAGAACTGGCGATGAGGGATGCTCCTAACGTCGAGTTAAGGCGCCAAACTGCACGCTCATCAGAAACTACAAAGGGTGTTGGTCCATCCAGACAGCAGGACGGTGGCCATGGAAGTCGGAACCCGCTAAGGAGTGTGTAACAACTCACCTGCCGAATGGACTAGCCCCGAAAATGGATGGCGCTTAAGCGCGCGGCCGATACTCGACCATCGCCTCGAGAGTGAGGAGGCGATGAGTAGGAGGGCGTGGGCATCGTTGCGAAGCCTCTGGCGTGAGCCTGGGTTGAACGGTGTCTAGTGCAGATCTTGGTGGTAGTAGCAATTATTCAAATGAGAACTTTGAAGGCCGAAGTGGAGAAGGTTTCCGTGAGAACAGCAATTGGTCACGGGTGACTCGATCCTAAGACATGGGGGAAATCCTTGTTAAGTGTGCGCTCGCACGTAGTCGAAAGGGAATGAGGTTAATATTCCTCAAGCTGGATGTGGACGTTAAATGGCAACATAAACGAACATAGAGACACCAGCGTGAGCCTCTGGAAGAGTTATCTTTTCTTTTTAACAGACTAGCGCCCCTGAAATTGGTTTAGCCAGAGATAGGGGGGCATGTCTGGAAGAGCACGATGCTTTTTGTCGTGTCAGGTGCGCTCATGATGGTCCTTGAAAATCTATGTGAGATAGTTTCACACCAGGTCGTACCCACAACCGCATCAGGTCTCCAAGGTTAGCAGCCTCTGGCCAACTAGAATAATGTAGATAAGGGAAGTCGGCAAAATAGTTCCGTAACTTCGGGAAAAGGAATGGCTCTGAGGACCGGGTGGTCGGGGCCGGCTCGGAAAGTCAAGTTGTCTTGAGTCTGAGGCCGCAAGGTCGCGGGCTCGAGACGACGGCCGCTCGACGGGCCGGTGTGGTTTCGGCCTTCCCACCACAATGAACGGTCGACTCAGAACTGGAGCGGACAAGGGGAATCCGACAGTTTAATAAAAACCAAG
>CALGTP010000725.1 GCA_937902105.1 uncultured Actinomycetes bacterium | reverse complement strand
GATTCTTAACCAATCTTCGTCGAGGCGGGGCAGATGTCATGGTCCTCGCCGTCAAGCGATATTTGGAAAAGAATTACAACAGAATGAAAAACGGCAAACCAAGATCAATCGATAAGAGCTACAAGCTCATGCCGATTTTCTCCAGGCCCGCCAAAAACAAGGCACGGTCCAGAGGCTTCGTGAACATATCGCCTTTATGTTCCCCTGAGGGGCAATAGGCAATAGTACACTGAAGCTCTGGCTGTGCATCTACCTCCCCGGTGAGAACGTCTTCTTCCACTTCTGGGAAGAAGGCCTCATGCAGGGAGCTAATGCAAGTCCGCTGGACTCTGGCTAAGTGCCGCAGGTTCGCGGAGTAGCCATTCGTCACAGCGGCTATGCATTGTGAATTATCCTCCAAGGCGTGGAGGGGGAGAGCAAGACCGAGCATAGAGGAAAGCGCCTCCTGTAAGGGCAAACCTTCCTTATGCAAGCAGCGCTGTAAGCTGATAGTCTCGCTCTCCGCGGTACTGATCGCCGTGGACGTCTGTCGCTTGGATTGCCAAGCGAGAGGCCACCGGTGATCACCGCACTCTAATTCCACCCAAAATCCTCCAGTGGCTTTAGCACTGGCCTTATCCCCGGCAAGATCAGCATCAGGCCAGATCAAAAGACGCGCGTTGGCGGCCCCGCCGATAGGCATCGAGCCCTTCAGCTTGAGGTCCAAACTACCATGCACGTAGGAGAAAAGACGGGAGAGACAACGGTCGTGTCGAGCCTTCCACGTAGTGATGTGCTTGGCAAGACGAACGATCGCCGTCTGTAAATCAGGCCGCGCGACCCGAGCAGCGTATAAAAGCCGCATCAAATGAGACGCACAGACACCTGAAAGTAAGCCCGCGGGTTCATCTGTACTACCCGCGGTGTCCTCCGCCGCGTAGGGCGTGTCGGCTTTGTGCAACTTTAAAGACGCTGCGCCGACGATCTTCTGCACATCTGCCTCGAATACACGACAGGCTGACGCACAGAAGTCGGACATCTCGACTGAGAAGGACATGCACTCTGTTCCGTGCTTGTCTTTAAACTTCTCCATCACATAGTGGGCTCCGAGATAACGGTCTATCGGCAATGCCGGCTCACTAAATATGATGTGCTTCTCGATCCCCGCCCACAGAGCCTGTTCATGCTCCGGGGCGGCTACGAGCAGCAAGTCGTCTACGTACACCACTAGCGTTGACGCTGTGAACGCGTGGTGCCAACAGCCGGGCTGATTTAGGACCGGAAGCCACCCCTCGAGACGGAGGCGGGCCCCTAAATGGGCGTCCCAAATAGCCTCAGACTCCGGATGCCCATAGATAGCTTTCCGAAGCTGGACTACTGGATCGTAGAACCGAGGCGTTGTACCATCGGCCTCGAACCAGTCAGCCGGCCACCACGAGCGAGGCAACCTAACCCACTGTGTTGGTTTCGGTGCCCCGTTCGGGAAATGGGTTTTCAGACTCGCCTGCAAGTACGCCGTTGTTGCGTCTCGCACGGTACCGCGGTGGCCCTTTAGGGCTCCGGCGGCGAGAGCTGCACGTGCTGATACCAGAGAGGCTGGCGTTTGGGCCACCTCCTGGAACAACTCGTGAGCGGGTGTCCCTTTGGACTGAATACTGTTACCCGCTAAAACCCCCCTAGCCTTGTATTTCACTTCGCTAGCTCTACCGTCCGCGCCGATCATCTCATCACCTTTACGGCCCATGATGACGAAAAGACGCGCGACAGTCGCCTCGAGGAGAGTTGGATCGGCGCGAACCGCACTCCACTCCCGGACCGTCAAAAGGTCCCACGTACCTTGGCTCTCAAGCTTGACTCTCTCGTCAACTTGGGCTTGGGTGCATGGGGCCGACTTGAACTCATCCGTTCCTGCTTTGATCACGCGTGTGAGGAGCCCGCACCAGAAAGGCAGGCTGGGTTTCCCCATCTTCGTGCGGTGACCAGACGAGGGAGAAGAAAGATTCCCCGGGAGGTATGCGCGGGCGTCGTGAGCCACGAAGCAATGCTCTCCTGCGGAACCTCCCGTCTCAGTGCTACTGGGATCTACACCAAAGAGTGCAGGATAGTCTAGCGGACGTCCTAAATCAATGGTATTTGGGAAGGGTAAATCGATGGCGCCCGTCTGGGGCTCATCCTTCGGACGCGGCTCTAAATGACCGGCCGGTACTGGCAGTCCCGGTGGGTGGCGGAACACTGGGTGCTCTAGTGGCGTCTTGCTGGTACCCGAGCTCCTAGTGTCCCCCCCCTGCCGGCTGGCTGCCGCCGCGAGTTCGGCGAACGTCGCGGGGACGGATCTGTCCGCGATCCGCTCGGCTTTCACGA
>CALGTP010000724.1 GCA_937902105.1 uncultured Actinomycetes bacterium | reverse complement strand
CCCAGGGAACCCGCTCGAATCGCGCGGGCGATGGCAACGCCCTCGACCAGCGCGTGGTCCTTGCTGTCGTCGTTGGCGCGGCGCGTGTGGTCGCGCACCGACTGTGGCACCGTCGGCCTTGGATCCTGATGGCGCAAGCCAATGGTGGCAGTCGGCTCGAATCACGGGTCGCCTGCCGCTACACTTTAGGGGCGTCACATCCTCCTCGCCTCGGCACTATGCAATGACGGGTACTCTCCGCAAACTGCTCGATCTGTTTGACCGCCATGAGCGTCGGCGGCTGGCGATGCTCGTTGCCGTCATGATTGTCTCAGGACTGCTACAGACTATCGGGGTAGCGTCCATTGTGCCGTTTCTCGCCGTGGTCTCCAATCCAGCGACGATACACACGAACCGCTGGCTCGCCGCGGCCTATCTGCGGTTCGGGTTCTCGGGTGAGAATGCATTCCTCGTGGCGCTGGGTGCGCTGTTCCTGGTCATCATGGTGTTCGCCAATGGCATGAACCTGCTCACGCTCTGGCTCACCACGCGCATGCAGTGGCGAACCCGTGACCGCCTGTCACAGTGGCTGATGCGGCGATACCTGCACGCGCCATACCAGTTCCACCTCCGACATAACTCGGCCCGACTCGGCAAAGGTCTACTGAACGAGGTGAATCGGGTGGTTGGCGGCGTGTTCCTTCCGCTGACCCGACTCATCGCCCGAGGGGTGTCCGCGACGTTCCTGGTCATCCTCTTGCTGTGGGCCGATCCGCTGCTCGCCGTGATCGTCGCCGTGAGTATTGGCGGATTCTACGCCGTTGTGTATTCGACGATCCGGGGACGGCAGCGACGACTCGGCGAGGAAGAGTCGGCTGCGAAGACCACGCGGATTCAGATCAGCAACGAGGCGATTGGCGGCATCAAGGAACTGAAGGTGTTGGGCCGGCAGTCATTCTTCTTGGACCGATTCCGCGATGCCTCAGGGCGCTACGCACGCGCCAATGCCGCGAGCGCGCTTACCGGACTCATTCCGCAATTCGCGTTGGAAACCGTGTCCTACGGCGGTGTCATCGTCGTCATTCTGTATCTTCTTGAAACACGTAAATCACTGGATGAGATTTTCCCCCTGTTGGCCGTGTATGCTTTCGGCGCCAATCGGCTGATTCCCTCAGTGCAAGAGATTTTTCAAGCGCTCGCCGAAATCCGTTTTGGCTCTAAGTCTCTCGAGAATCTGTACCATGATCTCCTCGGCACGGAGGCTGACACCGACGACCCGCCGATCGCGTCACTCAGTGGGACGGTGGGAGCAGCAACGGCGCTCGGTTGTCGTGCGGACATTCGTTTCAACGGTGTGACGTTTCACTATCCTGGTGCCAGCGTGCCTGCGTTGCGGAATCTTTCGCTGGTTATCGCCGCAAAATCGACGTACGCCTTTGTCGGCTCCACGGGCGCCGGAAAGACGACGGTGGTGGACTTGCTCCTTGGTCTGTTTTCTCCCTCTGGGGGGAGCATCCTCGTGGATGGCGTCCCACTCACTGCGGACCGTATGCCGGCGTGGCGAGGTGGGGTCGGCTACGTCCCGCAGTCCATTTTCCTCTGCGACGCGTCAATCGCCAAAAATATTGCATTCGGCGTACCGGACGAACAGATCGACCACGCCGCTGTCACTGCAGCCGCTCGCGCGGCTGATCTGGAAACGTTCATAGGTGCGCTGCGCGACGGCTACGACACGGTGGTCGGTGAGCGAGGTGTCCGTCTCAGCGGTGGACAGCGTCAACGCATCGGTATCGCCCGAGCCCTCTACCACAAACCAGACGTGCTCATTCTCGATGAGGCCACGAGTGCGCTCGATAACGTAACCGAGGACGTCGTCATGAACGCGATTCGCGCCATGGCCGGTCAACGCACGATTATCCTTATCGCCCACCGTTTGACGACCGTGCGTGACTGCGATACGATCTTCGTGCTCGAGCAGGGGGTACTAATGGATTCTGGGACGCACGACGCGTTGATGGCCGAGAGTACGACGTTCCGCGCGTTGGCCCGCGCGTAGCGCTACTTCGTGGCGACAACTTGCAGATTGGACGGCAAGACGCTGTCGCACTCGGTGCCCGGCGTGCGGCTCGCCGTCGCGTATTGGTGAGTCACGAACCGGTCGAGCTTGGGAAACACGTGAACGAGCACTTCGAGACACGGTCGGAGGGGCGGGGAGATTTCGCTCTGCATCAGGATACGCTGGAGCAAGATTCCTATCGTGGTAAAGGGACCACAACTTCCCCGCAAAACGTCGATCTGACGCCAGCCGCGCAGGAGTTGCCGCATGCCGAAGACTGTAAACCGGAAGTAGTCGTGCGGTCCCTCGTGCAGGGAGAAGGTCGAGCTGCACGTGATTAACACTTGACCGCCCGGACGCAGAATTCGATGGAGATGATCGATAAATGGCTGGGGATCGGGAATGTGCTCGAGGAGTCCGACGCACAGGATCATGTCGAAGCTTTCGTCTCCCACCGCACTGAGACCTTCGAAGCCAACATCCATCAGCAGATCCGGCTTATCCCACTCCCGTTTGGAAATGACAAAGCGATCCGGAAAGTGCTCGAGTCCTTCCTCCGGGTGCAGCACGAGCGTATGCGCCGATGTTGCATGCGCTGCGACGAACTCCCGGATAATCGGCCGAGATATCTTCTGCGTGGTGAAGGAATACGTACTCAAGCGACGCCACAGCGAATGCCGAGGCTGTTCTCGTAGCGCTTCGCGAGTGAGCATATAATCGTGGACGAAGGGAGCGAGCGAGGTGTACCAATGGTGGGACACTTACTTTAGGACGATTTATGACTGGGGTTGGTCAACCATCGCCCCAGGCGCACGATCAGCGGAGAAGTGAGACGCGGCAATATGTGCCGCGAGTCGCATGGACAGTGCGACAACGGTCAGCGTTGGATTGGCGCACCCGCTCGTTGGAAAGACTGATGAGCCCGCGACGTACACATTTCGCACGCCATGCACTTGTAGTGATGGTGAGACCACCGATGTGCAGGCGTCCACGCCCATGCGTGTCGTCCCAATATGGTGGGACGCATCGAGGTTGATCGGCCACGAACTGCAATCGTCCTTTTCA
>CALGTP010000723.1 GCA_937902105.1 uncultured Actinomycetes bacterium | reverse complement strand
CAACACTACTCCCACTCACACTCCTCACCTCTTGCAAAGCACTTCCCGTTTGGGCAGTCCTAATCGCCCCCAAACTCAAACCATGGTCACACGGTTTCCGACACGGATCTAATGATTGCTAGAATGATTTGGAGCCAACCTGTAATAGCAAAGGCAAGTGCGATCAATGGTACCACGAACGGAAATCGTTGTCTATGATTCTCAGAATTAACCAGTGTTCCTCGAAGCCGACTCGCAACAACAGCGACAAACGAAAGCAGCGTTGTGTGTGTGTAGGAAGCTTCATGAGCTAAGCTGCGACTGGGTCATACACGGCAGTCGCTTGTGTCAGCAACGACACGGCATAAGAGACACGTTGACCAACAGATTACATGAAACACTATGTAACTATGTGACTATGTATCACTACTAGAGCAACTGAACAAATTACTTATCAAGCCGATGCCCGTGCCGCACGACATGTGCAACAAAAAACAACCCAAATGCTCTGATTGCAGGTGATGGCGTGGCATTGGCCTCAGGCCATACCGACGCAGCACCAATCAACTGTGTGTCAGCAATAGGAACGCTAACTACTGCCAAAAGGCCAAAACAGGCACCGCCATCACAACCAACTTGAGAGTCACGAGCATAGTAACATCGACATTAAACTATCTAACTATTCCGATGTTCCTATGTTACTATGTTACAGCGTACATTGCAATATTCAAAGTTCAAAACCAGTACAAACCAGATTGCTCATAATCTCAGGACCCATAGTGCACACATCAAGTCTTAGGGGTAGTGCTAGTGGAAGAAGCTGCGGCTCCAGCAGCCTAGCATGGAAACATGCAAGGATAAAAATGTGAGCTGTGCGCAACAGTAGCATTATGCAGCGTTGCCTAAATGACTGACTGCAACTTATTAATTGTGAAAAAAAAAGCGCAAGCAGCAGTGTTTGCTCAGGCTGCGCTTCTACCGAGGGCCACCCTCTCAGACGCCATGGCCAGGAGCCCAGCCTCAATGTTTATTCCGCCACCACTCGCAGTTGACAATGCGTCCTCAAGTGCTTTGTGGAGCTCACGTGCTGGACCTGCCTGGCTAAGAGCCTCTGGCGTTACTTTGTCCCACCCTTTGCACCCCAAGAGCAATGTGATGGTGTAGGATGAAAGGAATGTACTTGCAATGTCCCGGAGCTTGGTGATCTCGTCGATGCATTTCTGGTCGCTCTCTTCTACCTTGAAACCAATAATGCTCTGAACATTGGCCCAAATCTGCAAAGCTTTCCTGATAATCTGGATGTCCGGAGACACTAACTTCACATCAATTGCCTTCATGAACTTCTCCTCGTCGCCTTTGACCCACTTAGGGAACTTGATAGCTTCCAACGCTTTGCTGGACTTGGTCACACCCGATATGAGGCTGTTCTTGATCTCAAGTTCCTTGGATCATTGCGTGTGCAAGAATCGACAACAAGAGTGTAGAGCAGCAGGTGTAACACAACTATATAATAGAGTTGTATTACACCTGTCGCTCTACACTATTGTTATCGATAACTCCACAGCACATAGCTAACAATGTCGAATTTGAAAATCGAGTGTCAAAGTTGGCCACGCATTCTCCCAACTTCATAAAAGCTTTCATACTAAGCTCCAAGGCAGTGTCATCGTGGGAATTAAGGATAAGTGACATCACTTCCATTGGCTTGGCATCAGCCAAGAGGATTGCATTAGCAGTCTTTGCCGAAACCAGACGTGCCAAGATAGATCTGGTTTCCCTGCTAAGTTTTGTGCTGAAAACTGTATCGTCCTTGCTGCTCATGTACCAAAGCACTTGCTTGCCCAGGGTGAGGAACGCAGCAGACAGTTTCGCAATCCTCTGGCAAAGGACAGCATCTGGGGCCTCTAGCACAGAGGAAACTCGCTGAAGCCGGTCGCAATTTGTTTGGTCCCAAACTGGATCATCGTGCGATTCAGTGTCATGGGCATCACGCACCTGCTTGAAGATAGCTTCCTTGATCTCATCGGCCTCCTTGGCAACTCCTCCCAAAAGTAATTTGGACAAATCACCAGTGAACTTGTCGAAGTCAGCCTTGCTGTTCTCCTCGCGCACGTACACGCGGACGGAGTCTGCCACATCATGCCATAGAGTGAACGTCGCCGCTGAATTGCCCAGGTCTACTTTGCCGACGACCTTATCATTGAGAAGTTGCATGACCTTTGCCAAGACATCGTGGCACCTGGAGAAATTTCAAGGTGACAGGGCCGAAAAAACTACCACATGCAAAATCCTACGACCTATCAAGAACTAGTAACACAACCGACGACAATCATTGATGGGCATCCAAACACTTATAATTCCCAGCACACCACGGCCTGAACACAGAGTGGTTAGCATTGTTCGTAGCATCAGGTTTGATGATGCCCTTGAGGAAGGATATAGTCCATCCAGGGGCCGCCGGACAAGGCTTGTCGCCCTGCGCATGGAGAATGATGGAGGACAGGAATGGCACCAGCTCGCGCTCCAAGTGGAATGTCACTGCTGATCCAATAAGTGAGGCTTCACTCGCATCGAACAGCTTCAAGCGCTCCTTGACTGCATCTTCCTTGGTCGCACGCTCCTTCAACTTGACAATCCTGCCACGAACCTCCTTCACCTCCTTAGCGGTCTCACTGCTCACAATTGCACCGCTGGCTGCTGCAAGTTTGGCATCCACCTCTGCAACATCTTTGTGGATAGTGGAGCCCTGATCTCTCTTATCCCAGTAAGCCTTCGCAAGGCCAAGCCTTGGTTCGTACATCCCTTGCATCTGGAAAATGGGCCGACTAGGCAAATCATAGATGAACGATTTGTCAATGCAAACAACCTACAGCTCGCAGCGCCTGCGATTGTGCCTCTAAGCTTGGGGCAGAAGGGAAGAGCCAGGCACTGCGGAAAATGCAGCCAGCAACTTGTCCTTCGAAGTCATTTTTGTGTTTATGATCTGCTCTGCTGCTGCTAGGCCATCTGCAGGCAGGGTGCTCTTGCTGTGGGTGTCCAACGCCTTGCAAGAAGTTGAGATCTGGGTAAGGATATGCGAGCTCAACCCAGGCTGCTCATGACCATGCACAGCACGTAGTAGATCCAAGAGGTTGCTGACGGCAGGGGCCTCCAGCGTGGCCTCACGCTGACACTGTCGCAGAGGAAAATAACAGTCGCTACGTACTTCAACAAAACTGACAGCGCCAACAAATTAACCTAACGGTTTCAACACTTCCTATTTGCCCTGCAAAGTGACCAACTTGGTCGGCACAGCTCTAAGCATCCGCTGCACAACCAACTCGAGAATTCGATCACACTCATCTGCGCAAGACATGCCGAAGACATCTGAAACGAAACCAGTCATGCCCAAATATTCAGCCAGAGTCTGGTATCGCGCAAACCGAATGCATTGCATGCATGCCATCAGGGACCGTTTCATCTTTGCCGCATGGCTGAAATAATAACCATGCCTGGTCGCACTGACCATGAGTCGCTCAAGTTCCTCAAGGTTCGGCATAGCTGAGGACAGCTCGTTGTACAAAGCCTGGAAAAGAATCGCTTGATCCTGGATGTCTTTCATGTCCCTCGGGCTGCTATCTTCAGCGACCTCAGTCTTCCTGCGTGCAATCATTTTCTGCCGACCGGTGATGGCCCCAACCAGCTCGCTCGCACGTTTGCCTTAAAACTCCCAAAGTGCAGCAAGAAACACCAAGAACTTAATTCAGTTGAAAATCATATGTTGGCATACAAAGTTGCAAAGTCGACCCTTGCAAACAGGATGAACACACCATACGTAAGACAACAATTTGCAGTTAACAGAAACCAGGCTACACAGATTCCTGCAAAAATCCGTCAATTCCTCATCAGTGGATGTCGGCATGTCAGACATGTCTGCTACCACAATGAGGTTAGAACAAATTTCAACCATGAACTTGGTGTCTGCAGCGGTAACCTCTTCAGCGGTCTTCTTGCCCTGTCCCTGCTTCACCTCCACGGTGATGTTGGCAGCTGCTTCCTCCCAATAAGAAGCCATCTGTTTGAGATCGGACATGCACGAAAAGTCTGTCGCAGCGGTTGTAAGCTGGCTAGAACCAGGTTTGGTAGGCTTGGTCGCCTGCACACGGCCTGCATTGGCTGCAGCACTTGCGCCAGAGCTGCTCTTAGCCTTAGCTTGAGCAGCTACCTTCTTGGCTGGACCTCCACCGGCAGGCAACGCAGCATCCTTCGGCCCACGTTTGCGGCCGAACTGAGACACGATAGCTGCCAGGCCTGTTGCCTTTGTTGAGACATCACCATCACCATCTTCGCTGGTCTGCGAAAGGCCCAACTCATCGTCTTCAGGTTCAGCACCGTCATCGTGACCACCAGGCCGCCTTAGATATTCAAGCGCGTGCCAGGTATTTTGCGAAACTACCGATACTTTGCACGATCAGTGTATACCAACATGCACATAAATTTGAAGGGTAGAGAAAGGAGTGACTAAAATGTTCACCAAGCTGTAAATCGTAAGTCTAAACATGCTGAGGCGCTGGATGTCCTTGACTGCAAGAGTCGCACCGTCGCCAAGAGAACAAAGAATAATCGATTCATTCTCACTGTCCTTCGAAGCCAACAACGCATTCATTGCTGCAGAGAACGTAGCGTCGGCCTGGCCCTCGGTCAACTCCATGTCGCACAGTGTGGTATTTTCGCGGATGCCCTGAGCACTCTTCCTGGATCGAGTGTATCTGCCTTGCTCCTCGGTAGGGATGACCCAAAGGCCCTTCATTGTTTTGCCCCTGAACGTTTGCTCAACGATCTTCTTGGGATCCGCCTTGCCAAATTGCCGCTCGTATCTCCAAGTTTCCAGAAACTGATCCTGGGGGCCAGTCAATTCGTCAAATTCAGATCGTTCTGCTTCAACTTTGCGAGGTGGAGCTAAGGCATCGCATGTTTTGGAAAGGTGCAGCGAAGGGTTTGCGTTCTTCATGTCGATGAACTTCTTGCGGGAGGCCCTGAATGGATGAAGGAGAGTCGGGTCTGCTCCAACTGACTTCTTGAATTTGGTCAAGTTACCCATAAGTCCGAACCCACCCTTGGCGAAGACGACCCCACAAATCCTGCCAAGGTCGTACATGAGCGTAACACCAACAAAGCACATAACTTTGGATCCAAATTCGATGATGTGTGTTCAGATTATGTTGGATGCAACTGCGACTTTGACTAGCTATGGCTGTAGTAAGTGACAAAGATTATGGTACAAGGAGGTCAAATTGTTCATAACTCACACGCCTGCACAAACGTCCTTTGGGGTATTCCAATGTACCGGCGCCCCATGGGAGAAAGTCGCCCCAGGCGAGGCAATCACTGTGGCTTTGGAACGGTGTGGGGCTCAGGGTCGTATCACCGCATAGGTCACAGACTTTGCATTCATAGTCATCGGGGAGAGCGTTATCGCGGATGCGAGTGGCGATGTCCGCTTCTGAGAGTGGTATTGACTGCAAGCGTGAAGCCACCGAGGATGTCATCATGCTCTGCGCATCCAGATCAATAGGTGCCGAGGACGAAGCCAAGACACTGCCAATGCTGCCAGCAGAAGGCTGAGCCAACGGTTTCTTCTTGGAAACCGTAGGTTTGACAGCACGTGGAGATCCTGCTGGACGACGCGCTCCCATTGTCTGGTCACACCTGGATCCTACAGCAGCTGGTCAAAGTCGCACCTGTACTTATGAAAAACGCTTGCAATATAAGCTTTGGTTTGTGGACGTCGTGGCATCAGAAAGGC
>CALGTP010000722.1 GCA_937902105.1 uncultured Actinomycetes bacterium | reverse complement strand
TACGCTCTTGAGGATTACACGCGCATCAAGCATGTCATGGCCAACCTCGAGAGTTAGCGCCTCTGAAATTCCTCTGCAGCGTGTTGAAGAGCGTCAGTCAACACCTCGGCGATAAACCGAAGTTCGTCAGGACCACAGATCAAAGTGGGGGATAAGACCACGACGGGGTCGGCGCGATCATCAAGTCGACAGATCAGTCCCGCCTCAAAAATGCGTGGTGAGAGTTCGTCGCGCAACAGCCAATTGCATTCTTCGTCGGTAAAACTCTGTTTCGTATTTTTGTCTTTGACGAGTTCAAGCACTCTGAAGTAACCGCATCCGCGCACATCACCGACAAAGGGCAGTTCCTTGAGTTGCTCCATGATTTCATTGAAGATGGGCTCATTCTCCAAGACATTCGCCAATATGTTTTCTTTTTCCATCACTTCAATATTGGCAAGGGCCACT
The DNA here is from genome assembly GCA_937902105.1 of uncultured Actinomycetes bacterium. GTDB lineage: Bacteria > Actinomycetota > Acidimicrobiia > Acidimicrobiales > Ilumatobacteraceae > Casp-actino8. The sequence continues at coordinate 7,011 of CALGTP010000722.1, read as the reverse complement.
GCACAGGACACAGGGTGTCCACCAAAAGTAAGGCCATGAAGAAACAAGGCAGTTTCATCTTCGAGAAATGGTGCCGCCAGTCGGTCACTGACGATGACTCCTCCGAGTGGGGCGTAACCACTCGTAACACCTTTGGCAAAAGTAATCATGTCGGGCTGGTAATCAAAACGCTGACAACCAAACCAGTAGCCGAGACGGCCGAACCCACAAATCACTTCGTCGGAGACCAGTAGCACGCCGTACTTGTCGCAGATTTCGCGCACTCGTTTCCAATAGCCATCGGGCGGCACGAGAGCCCCACCCGTATTTTGTACCGGTTCCATCACGACCATGGCCACCGTTTCAGGTCCTTCGGCGATGATGGCTCGTTCAACTTCTTCGGCACAGTCAAGAGTGCACTTCGTACTTTGCGAACACAAACCACAGCGGTACTGATTTGTGTTGGCAACCTTGATCGCCCACGGGAGCAATGGTTCAAAGGGCTGGCGAATGGCGGGAATTCCGGTGATGCTCAGCGCCCCCAAAGTGGTGCCGTGATAGGCGTAATAACGACTGATGACTTTGCGGCGAAGAGGCTGCCCAACGGCGGCGTAATACTGCACGGCCAACTTCCACGCCGACTCTAAAGCGTCGCCTCCACCGGTGGTGAAAAACACTCGGTTGAGATCTCCTGGGGCAAGTTCACAAAGTTTGGCAGCGAGACGGATGCCAGGTTCATGACCAAAGCTCCACAGTGGGAAATACCCCAGAGTTTCACTTTGAGAGGCCGCTGCTCGGGCGAGTTCTTGTCGTCCGTGCCCGATGTTGACGGTGAATAGCCCGGATAACCCGTCCAGATAACGCTTCCCATTTTGGTCATAGACGTAAGCGCCTTGGCCACGTTGGATAATCGGCAGACCTTCTCGCTGGACACTGGAAAGATTTGTGAAGTGACCCCAGAGATGCCTCTGTGCAAGAGCACCAAGGTCAATGTCATCTGATTCAGGCCGGTCCACGATTGCTCCTTGTTCTGCGTGCTTCAGGTTAATGCCCTGTTACGGTACCGTGGAGTAGTCCGTGGGTGTATCTCAGTGTCCTATAGTGGGCTTTAGTATGACAGAACTGCCGATGGCATTGATTGGTGACGAGATAATTCAGAGAGTGGGGCATGACAGGTGAGCGGTGATCGTGGCGCAGTCGAATTAGAGGGTGTGACGAAGCGGTTCGGCTCAATGGTCGCGGTGGACTCCATGAACCTGTTAGTACAGCCAGGCGAATTTCTCTCTCTTCTCGGGCCGAGCGGTTGCGGCAAGACCACAACTCTGCGGATGTTGGCTGGTTTTGAGCAACCCGACTCAGGGTTCATTCGCATCAGCGGTCAATACGTGCAAGGTATCCCGCCCTACAAGCGTGATGTCAATACAGTTTTTCAACATTACGCACTCTTCCCGCATATGACTGTGGCAGAAAATGTGGCGTATGGGTTACGGCAAAAAGGTGTTCCAAAGTCTGATATCGCCGCCAAGGTGGCTGAGGCTTTAGACATGGTGCAGATGAGTAAGTTGGCCGAGCGCAAGCCTCGCCAAATGTCGGGTGGGCAACAGCAACGCGTGGCCGTGGCTCGTGCTCTGGTGAATCGCCCAAGCGTTCTACTGCTTGATGAGCCTCTCGGAGCGCTTGATCGAAAACTGCGCGAAGAAATGCAGATCGAATTGAAGTTGCTGCAGAGTCGTCTTGGCATCACCTTTGTTTTCGTCACCCATGACCAAGAAGAGGCCATGAGTATGAGTGATCGTATTGCCATCATGTTGGACGGGCATATTGAGCAACTGGGTGATCCAGAAACGGTTTATGAGCATCCATCGTCGGCCTTCGTGGCTGGCTTCATCGGAAGAAATAATTTCTGGCAAGGAGTTGCCACGGAACATGGCATTCGTGCTGACGATGGCACGAATTTTGTTGCCAGTCGTCCCGAAGAGGATGTCCCCAATGATCTGCCAGCATTGGCGGCGGTGCGTCCTGAGTGCATCAATCTGTCGGGTGAGTTGCCCTCTAATATGGCCAATGTGGCATCGGGAACCGTGGCTGGCGTCTCACACTTCGGCGATGTCTTGCAGTATGTCGTGACCTCGGGGCAGCGCGATCTCTTGGTGCTCACTCCGCGTGCCCATGTCGCCAGGTTTGCCTTGGGCGACAGTGTCTATTGCAGTTGGTCAGCCGATGATGTCTACTTATTCTCTGCCCGACAAGCTGACATTGTGATGGCAGACTCTGAAAATCAACAAAGTTAAGTACCGCAAGTTCCATCAACGTAAACACTGAACAAGGAGAAAGACAATGACCCAAGATCACACACCACCACAACTAAGAATGTTGGCACCGGACAGTTTTCGCGAGAAGTTGTCGCGTCGGGCAATCTTCAAGATGGGTACGGCTGCGGCTGGTTTAGCCATCGTTGTTGCCGCCTGTGGCGGTGACGATAACTCTTCGCCTTCAACCGATGGTGCTCCCGACACAACTGATGGCGGTTCACCGTTAGCTTCTGGCGATTGGAGCCGAGTCATCAATGCGGCGACTGGAACGTTAGCGATGTACACCTGGGGCGACTACAACGATCCTGAATTGGTTGGCAAACAAGCCGAAGGAGCGCTGGGTGTATCGATGAAGGTTGACTACTTCAATAGCAACGAAGACTTGATCACAAAGTTGGCTACCTCCGGTGGCAGTAGCGGTTTCGACATCGTTGTGCCTACTGGTCCTTACATCACTCAGATGATTGACAAGGGACTCATTCAGAAGTTTGACAAGACTCTCATTCCGAATATGGTCAATGTTGATCCGAATTATCTGGCACAGGCATGGGACCCGAACAATGATTATTCGGTATGTAAGAACTGGGGAACCACCGGTTTCATCTGGGACAGTTCAGTGATCACCAAAGATCTCGTCACCTGGCAAGACTTCTTTGACGCCTGCATGAATGAGGCAAGTGGCATGTGTTCGGTTCTGGATACTGGACCGAACCTCTGGGGCGCTTGGTGCTGGGCCAACGATAAGGACTGGAACGGCACCGATGTCGCCGACCTCGATGCTTGCGAAAACTTCCTTGTCGAAGAACTGGCGCAGCACATCAAGAAGTTTGATAGTTACCCAAGTACTGCTTTGGCCGAAGGGGCTTACAGTTTGTCCATGGCATGGAATGGTGATGCCCGTCAGGCGTATTACCGCATCATTGAAGCGGGCGGTGACCCATCTGTTTGGAAGTGGGCTTTAGGAACCCCAACAACCGAACTATGGATGGACAACTATTGCATCGCTGCGGGTGCGCCCAACGCCGAAGCAGCTCATGCTTGGATCAACTGGGAATGCATCCCAGAGATTTCCATTCAGGATCTTCAGTACCACGGCTATCACAGTGGAATGAAAGATATGGCGACCCTTATTTCCGAGCTTGCACCTGATCTTGATCGTGGCGACATGATTTTCTTTGATGAGGCACAGGTCGCAATGATGACCACTCAAGAAATCACGACGGCGATTGATCGCCAAGTGGAAATGTTGAACAAGATGAAGGCAAAAGCCGGAGCCTGATACAGCGTGACTTCAGCGGTGTATACAAACGATCGTCGGAGATGGCGAGGACCTAAGTTTGTCCTCGCCATTCCAGCGATCATCTGGTACCTGCTGTTCTTCATTATCCCGATTGCCTTTGTCGTCGTTTATTCCTTTGGCACTAAAGACACGTCACGTTTGTTGCCAGTTGATTTAGGGAAACTAACGACGGCTAATTACTCACAGGTTTTTGACGACACGTTCTTCAAAACCTTTAAGGCGACCTTACGGATCGCAATTGTGGCGACTTTGCTCTGTTTAGGCATTGGGCTTCCCGTTGCTTATTTCACGGCTTTTAAAGTGAGCGAAAAATGGCGGGTCGTGATTCTGACTCTCGTAGTCGTACCGAGCTTCACGTCATTTCTCATCCGCACTGTGGCCTGGCGAATTCCGCTTGCACCCAACGGGGAGTTCTCGCGCTGGCTTGTTGACTTAGGCGTTATCGGAGATCGTGGTATCCAACTTTTGGAAACACAGACAGCAGTGCAAATAGCAATTGTTTATAACTATTTAGGATTTATGATTTTGCCATTGTTCGTCGCTCTTGACCGTATTGATGTGCGGATGCGCGAGGCCAGCAAGGACCTCGGAGCCGGGCGCATTGCTACATTCATTGGCGTCACGCTTCCTTTGGCTGGTCCTGGAATTGCGGCAGGAGTCTTGCTGACATTCATCCCGATGTGTGGCGACTATGTCACTGCCACGGTGCTTGGCGGAGCCAAAGGCAACATGATCGGTTCGATGATCGCCTCGCAGTTCTCGCAAGCGCAGAACTGGCCTCTCGGTTCGGCAATGGCGGTGTTGATGATCGGTGCTGTTCTACTGGTCTTGGCAGCGGGGGCGTTGCTCGTCTGGCTTGTCCCATTCATTCTCAAAGCCTTGCAACCAGTCACCCAAAGTATTCGTCGTTCCATCGCCGAGCGTTCGATGGTTTCGTCCAAGGGTGATAAGCCATCAACTGCTCGTGGCGTCGATGTGATGCGCATTGTTTTCGCTATCTGGACTGTCTTGGTTTTGCTGTTTATGTTCATTCCGATCTTGTTGGTGCTGCGTCATTCGTTTAATAGCGGCTCATCTTTTTCTATTTGGGCAGGGCACACAAGCACCAAATGGTGGGGAGAGTTGTTCGCTAGCAGTGCCGCTTGGGCAATGATCATTCGCTTCTTAGTCATCATCGGCGTTGTTTTACTCGCACGGAGAGTTTTACTGTCAAGGGCGAACGTCTCAAAGCGAGTCACCAGTTGGATGGGACCGCTGGCATTTCTTTTGGCCTTTGTCGTCAATGGGGTGGCGAGCGATTGGTTCAGGGATATTTTTGACTTTGCCGGTATCGGTGACGCAATTCGAAACTCATTTACTGCGGCTCTCGGTGCAACTCTGATCGCAGTGATTCTCGGCGGGTTGTCTGGGGTGGCACTGGCACGTCGGCCAGGGGCATGGACGAAAATTTTTATGGCTACGGTGTTTCTGATTTTGGTGACACCTGAAATCATGGATGCCATTGCCTTAGTAACATGGTTCCAGCGCGTTGGCGATGTTCCAGTATTGGGCTATCTGTTCAAGAATGGTCTTGGCCCTTTTAACGGTGGAATGCACAAGTTGTGGGTCGGCCAATCCTTGTACGCCAGTGCCGTTGTGACGCTGATTGTCCGCGCTCGCTTGGCAGGTCTTGATGAGGCCCTCGAAGAGGCGGCCGGCGATCTTGGTGCAACCCCAGCGCGGGCTTTTCGTCAGATCACATTGCCGTTGATTTCTTCAGCGCTGATTGCTGGGGCCTTATTGTCCTTCACTTTGTGTTTGGATAATGCAGTGATCTCCACGCTTGTCAGTGAGGCTGGCAGTACAACTTTCCCTGTGGCCCTCCTAGGAGCAACGAAGAGCACTATCAAACCCTTCTGGGGTGTGGGTGCGGTGATGCTCTTTATGATCACCATGGGAGCATTGGCTTTCGTGGCGGTGGTGTTAAGGCGTTCAGGCGAGTCATCAAGCGATATCGCTGCCACTCTCGCTGGCGGGTGAGCCACTCATGCGTGTGATCGTCGTTGGCGCGGGATTAGCTGGTCTCAGCGCAACCGAATCATTGGCGGCAGCGGGAGCGGACGTGGTTTTGCTGGAGGCGGGTCACAGGTTCGGTGGCCGTACGCGCACTGTGAGCGACGGATACATCAACGGGCAATACGCCGAAAGTGGTGCCGAGTGGGTGGATTCAATTCATTGGAGAATGCATGATTTGATGCAGCGCTTCGGTAGCAAGCCACTAGGTCAACCCATGCCGTGGACAACGATCAGGCGCTGGCTGTATTGGGATCAAGGGTTTTATACAGCGGAGAACATTGCCGCCCTGTCACCTGGAGTGTTTAGCGCTATCGAACAGTACGAAGCATTAGCTGACTCGCCAGCTTCTGGCGTGCAAGATCCAAGTCGACCAGACCTTCATCCCGAGGCCGCTTACCTCGATTCCATATCGGTGGCTGACTTAATCACGCAGAGCGGGCTTGACCCAGTGGGGCAACTGTTTGCGCGGCGTGGCAGTCAAGGAGAATTTGCTTCGGATCCAGAAAATGTTTCGAGTCTCTTCGTGGCTCAGCAGCGAGCCTTTGAGAACTCGGAAGTTGTTAAGCAAGGTATTGAACATCTTTCCCAACGAGTTGCGGGCGGAACGGGACAAATCGCAGTGGCTCTCGGCAAGCAACTGCAGGGCTCGCCGCGTATCACGATCAACTTTGGAACCCGTCTGGTTGCGGTTGAACAAGATGACAGTGGAGTCGTTGTGACAGCAGACGGCCCCGATGGCCGCGAGATGTGGCAGGCCGATGCTCTGGTTTTAGCTTGCTCTCTTGTTCCGCTGCGAGAGGTTGATTTTCGCACGCCGATGCCAAGCGATTTTCATCAGGCTTTTCACAATCTTGGCTACGGTCCGATTACGAAAACAGCGGTGCAGTTTGAAACACGAAGTTGGGAATCTGGCTATGGCACAACCGACTCAATTTCTCAACGTCTCTACGACCCGAGCATTGATCAAACTGGGTCATCGGGGATCTTGATGTCATATTGCGGAGGCGAGGGTGGCCATCAACTCACACAATATTCAGAGGCTGAACGCATCGAGATGATCGCCACTGACATGCGACAGATTCATGGCATCACATCACCGCTGACAGGCGCATTTTCTCGCTCCTGGTCGGCGGAAAAAAATTATGGTGGCGCATATGCGGTGTATCAAACAGGGCAGATCACTGGCTATTGGAATATTCTGCGGCAACCTTGGGGTCGCGTGCATTTAGCGGGTGAACATGTGGCGACATGTACTGGCTATATGGAGGGTGCTGTGGAATCGGGTCGCGATGTCGCCGATCGCATTGTGCGCGCGAGTTAGTCGGCGCCCTCAGCGATACGCATTGTCGTTGCCAGCGATGGGCC
>CALGTP010000721.1 GCA_937902105.1 uncultured Actinomycetes bacterium | reverse complement strand
ATATATATATATATGATATGTGTGGCTGTGCAAGAACAGGAGAGCCAACCATAAACACACACCATGTGACACATGCGGTACATCACCATGGCTGTAGCCATCATAACACGCAATGTGAAGCCGTTGAAGATGTTGCTGATATAAGTATCATGGGCTGAACATATTGTAGATGGTGGATGTTGTTTGGTGTTGTGTCAGGAACGCCACTGGGAATGAATACCAATACAACGTCAGTGTCATGTGTGTTATTGGATATAGCAGGACGCTCCCACTGACACACATCAGTCAGTGGGTTGGTTAAAGTAGTACACTTCTCTATATATTAACCATAGATGATGGCAAGTAAATAATGCTCGGGTACGTGCTAATTAGCATTCGAACACACACAATTTCATGGTCGGACTTTTGTGTGCAGGCTCAGCTTACCACGATCAAGGTGTACATGTTCAGACTATGCTTTAGGCTTTGACCAAAATTGACGGTTGTGGACATCGACAAACACAGCATATATTTGAACTTGACTGGACTTGATAGTGCATCTTGTGAATTAAGACATGCCTGCAACACAACCACCACAGTCGCCCACCCCGAACTTGGCCAGGCCAAGCGTGCCTCTCCGCAGCGGCATTCCCCACACCTTGACAATATGTTTTATTTGACACACATAAGAACATCAGGATTCACTGTTATCACAAATCAAATAGCGTAGATGTACAACACAAGAACGGTCACTTGCATCACTGATCAAATATCTCGCAATAAAGTATCGATACCAAACGATTAATCAGCACGTCAGGGCTAAAACGATAGCAACTGCTAAGCACACAACCAGCTCAACACAGTCACAACACTGTCAAACAATTTTCAGAGCAAGCTAAGCTAACCGACGAAGATTATAAACACGCTAGCTGTTTTGATTCAAACAGGTACGGACGCTCTGCGAAACAGTTGGTATCGAACGTGCCACAGAAATCATTCAGAAGTCGAAGCAGGTTAGCAAATCCTTCAAGTCAGCAAACAGCTATAAGTACACACACAAGCTTTGCTGACCATTGCTGAATCAACCAGCTATATTGCGACAACGATTAAGCTAACCCCGACTGGCAATACAGCTTTGGCTTACAGTAGCAGCTCGGAGGCGAACTGCTACAGTTGGCATTGTATGATTTGGTTAGGCCCCCAGTGCATAGTTCACTGAATGCTTACACAGACACACATACACTATATGACTGCACACAGACTAATAACATGTGTACTACATTGCGCATGCGCCCGCAATACAAAACGAACAATATCTATAGCCAACAGAACAACATCTGACCAACTGGATTCAGGCTTTCACACTGACAATCACACATGCGCATTGATTGTTGCAGGCTTCTTCTGGCATTTGGCTGCAGCGCGGACAGAAGCCTTATCCTTACTATCCTGCAGCACTTTGCACACACGGCAGTCTGTAAAGAGTTGAGTAATATGACCAACGTGAGACAGCTTGAAGTCAGTGGCTGCTCGCTCCACCGTTGGACGCGAGCAGATATCTTGCTCATTTGGTGCATCCTCGCAGCACATGTGTTGAGCATAAACCCAGAAATCTCCCTGCAAGGGCAAGTTAAATAAGGTGGTGGCGTTGACTTCTACAAAATTGGAACAACTTCAGCCTCGTTGGCTTACTTAGTGGGTAACCTGGTAAATGATAAACACAACTATAACATATTTGCGAATCATGTGTACATGACTGCAAATGATCACTGACAAGTGTAATATAGTATTAATAACTCGGTACAACGCTTATACTGACCCATGTCAATAATACACCTGTTTGGCGACATATTTCCCACAAGTACACAAGGACACAATAATGTATCATGAAATAAAACACAAGTACACAACACTCTAACATTTGACGCTGTACACATGTGATGCCATTACCGACATCAGTGTGGTAAACAAAAACATGGCCTCCATCTTTGATCGGCAGCCTGATTCGAGCTCTCCCAAGATATGGTTCTCGAACGTATCCTTGATCGCATCCCACAGGAGTCCAGAAGCTACCAAACTCGGTCGTTTCCTACACGCAAAAGTCGTCTTGGCAGCCTTCTTAGGAGGCTCGTCGATTCGATGAGAAACATCATCAGGCACAGACTTTTGAATGGCGCGTTTGGCGGCTCTCGTCGGTGCCCATGTGGTCGGCTTCTCAGATGGCCCCGTCGCTGCTCCTGAGGAGGAGGAGCCATTATCAAGTGGGGTCACAGAGGCAACCGCAGGCGCCACAAGTACCTGCACATGAGAATTTTGCTCGGCGCCATGGACCTCTTGGCTGCCATCTGTTTTATCTTCTACAGGCGTAGCTACGACATCTTCTTTGCGCCGTTTACCCTTTCCACGCCCTTTTCCCTTGCACGGTCTCTTGGTACTGTTGTTTGCTTCGTCCGTCGGCGTCGCCTTTGGTTTTGCCTTTGATTTTGACTTTGCTTGCCCTTTAGCCTTAGCCTTTGGTTTTCTTTTCGGTTTCTTTGGACGCTCACCGTCCTCTATCGCTTCAGGGTCTTTTTTCTTTGAAAGCGCATTTTGCTCTACCCAAGAAACGCCATCCTGCGCAGGAATAGGAATTAGGAAAAATCACATACCAGTTGTCGCAGATATCATTACGAGACATAGCTTTCAATGGGGTTGCTTGGTGGTTAGTATATAGTGTAGTGTTATCTGTGTCAATTGCAGCTACATCGCATTGTAGTAACAATTAACACCCAAGCTATTGACTAAACACTAGGCTACTCCATGGAGATGCAAATGACGATGTTCCTGCTGGATGGTTCTATAGGTTTGGATTTATTGAAACCCACTGCCTCTTCACAACGCATGAACTCTTGATCGAAAGGAGCTTTGATTATCCACTTGGCGATGTCTTTGTACCCGGTAGTTGCATTGGATCCCAGTTCAATCAGTTGCCCTGTTCCATTATGCTCTGCAGCGCCCGCATCCGTTGGCACATACGTGGGGGAAGTGAGGAATTTAGGGTCTGGTTCATTGGCAGCGTGTGCCGACGTCGAGTCACTGCCCTTGATGATACGCAAGGCCTTTGACTTCGGAGGTTTGGGCATATCCATCTTCTCGGGTGTCTCGAGATCGTCTTCGGTGTCGGTGTCCAAGGAAATAACCGCCATACTTCCAGCCACCTGGCCGCCATCGTAAAACTGTGTGTCAGAATACTCCGCATGACCTTAATTAACAGTGTGCTTTGGGCCAAGAGCGTATATCATAATGCGCACCCAGGCTTTACACATTTATCTTGCTACTATTCAAGTGTAACATATAACAAATACGGTACATGGCATTCGACTATAATCGACAGAGTAAGCGAACACAACTTATTTTACAACACGCAAGTAACACAAGACAGCAAATCCAAACAGCAAAGTGGCAATAGGGTTATCAATTACAGTACGCACACACATCCAGGGTTATCATCACAATATGAAGCGCTATGTGTAATACATTGAGATCCACTTGGATGGGAGTCTACCGTGGTTGGTTTATGCGTATAGAGTACGATAATTCTGATTGTGAATATATAGTTATTTTGAGGATGCCTCATAAGTAACCACTATACCCATGACTGAACACTTGCAACTATAAACTGCTCTACATGCAATCAAATACAACAACACACTATACAGAACACATTTGTCCCCCAGGCAAGATGCACATCATCACCGGAGGTGTCATGATGCAAGTCGTAGACAGCTTGAGTGCGTTCATCTTGACAGTCATCAATTCTTGTAGTTTTTGCCTTGGATTGATTGTGCGTGCAATGTTCACAGCCAGATTGTCTTTCTATATCTACTGCACATATGCATCCTGGGAGGCACGATTTGTCCTTTGGAATTCAATCTGTGTCATGCAGATATGTGAGCATACTATGAATGGCAAGTGCTACATTGACGTAGATACACAAACATAATACAAACATTAGATGCAGCTTTACCAAACAAGTCTAACACATAATCACCTTCTGTTAAAATCGAGCTACTTCAATTCCATCGACTTTAGAAGTTTTATGTTTATCTCCTTATCGACATCGCTCGACTCTGACTGATGCGGCTCTGTCTGCTCAGGCAGTGGGCGGAAAGGAGAAGAAAAACTTAGCTGACGGTCAGGACCCAAGTCCTCATGTGCATGTGGTTCAGCTTCTTGGAAATCCCTCTCACGCTCATCAGCACCTTCCGAATCCGAAGGCGTCTGGGGAATTTGATCCAGCCCATCTTGGTAACGCATCGAGGTAGAAGCATCAAAGGCATCACCAGCGAAAGTCTCAGGCCCCGGCAATGTCAAGCACCAATCGGGAAACAGTCCCGACTCAAGCTTCATCGGCTGACGGTCTGCAGGATAGATGTCGCCGTCAGCATCAGCAGCAACCATCGGTCCATCTGGGCATAAGCCATCATTGCCATCAGCAGCATCAGGCTCATCTTCATCAGAGCTCTCGTCATCGGTACCCTCAACGACGTCAGCCCCGCCATCAGCTTCTTCATAGGGATCAGACGTAGCACTGGACATCCAATGTTTCCGAAGCACCTGCATGAAACCGCTCACCCGTATATCCTTACTGATAGTAGCAGACAGGGTCACATTTAGGTTTATTTTTGTTTGAGAACTGATTCGGACACTCGCCCCGAACATATAACATAGCTTACAGGCCTAATGTGTGCAAGTATCTCTGTTACCGTTCTTCATTGCTTCGCCCATGCGTCTAATTCCTGTTGAAAAGATCCGCTTGATTCCAGTGGCGTCGACTTGAATACCAATCAACTCAGCACTACAATTGTGCAGCTCATATAAATCGGCCAGTTCTTTGCGGATCGGTCCGATAGGAATTGCCCTGGGTGATTTGAAGTGCGGACACCATTTTTCCGCTATCGTTATCATAACTGCACTGTTCATTGCAAGTCCTTTCATGGATGGAATACCAGTTTCCCTAGGGGTGTTCCATTTCAGCAGACGCTTGCCGTCACGCATGTTGTCTCGAACACACACCAATCTCTCCAAATCCTTGGCAAGGCCATCGAGGATCACCAATGCTTTGGCATTGTCGTCACCATTGCACGGCGACTCGGCAGCTTCAACAGCTTCCATGGCTTATGCTGCTTAGATAGGGGACGCACTGTGTGCGCAACTTGAATGGCACAAGCTTGTATGCTAAACTTGAAATCAGCACACACGTAGCATTACGCATACAGTATCGAGACAAGCACTATACGCAAACAAGATCATACGGGTATCCAATATCTTCACACACGTGCGCATGCATCCTTGACAAATGTGTGTGTTATATATGCACTGCATGCATGCTTTGTGCGAGCGTCGTAGATCAGCGAAACCCTCCTGAGAATGAGCAATTATAGCAAACCTAATCATTATCCAGTGATGTGCAACTGAAGGGTGCGTAATAGAACAATGATAAGGTCAAACTTTCTTATGAATCAAAGCAAGTGTGTTTGTTTTACTGCCCCAGGCGTATTTTGAATAGCATTCGCTTCTGTTGCATTATTGTTGTAAGTCACACAGTTGACCAACCAAACACACTACCAATGCGAACCTCTCAAGGAAACGTTGTTAAATGCAGACCATAGCCACAGGCAACTTTAGAAATCAGCATACGGCCTTGGCCTTGCAACAGCACAAATCGAAAAAATGAGGTCCAAACCCAGCTCAACACACAGATTGTTAGCCAAGGCGTCGCCATCAGTCGTACCTTTTCACGGCAGGGTTGCAATAACTATTATATTGTTCTTGTTCGACTCATGTTTGCGCATGTGCTTGTTGACAACTTGTTGAGGAATCGCAGATCGCACTATATATCACATACCATCTCAAATTACAAACCGAAAACTACTAATCATAGATACCTAGCGAACCTAGGCCAAATTTCCAAATATGTCCATAGGCTAAATTTGTTGTCAATTCAACTTGTTAGTGCGACATAGACAAGAGTCGAGGGTTCATAGCCAATATGTCTTTGAAAGCTCGTCTTCAATATCTAGGCTGTACTTGCATTTGATCCTATAACAGTTCACACGTTGTTACTTAAGACCTTCACGGACACAACATGCAAATCCATGTCTAGTCACCGTTGATTTCACACGACCTGTTTTAGATTGTCAGTAGCATGGTGCATGTGCCATCAATTTGGGTTCTCTTCGTATGTTTAGCGGGGTGTGAATTTCTACATTGCATACGTCTAAACTCCAAATAGCTACGCTACAAAAGCTATCATACACTACACATTAGCAGATTGCCAAGCAAACGAGAAATCATACGTTTTGTCTATAGGACACATGCATGCTATCAGTGGAAGCATGTGTTCAGAGCCACGCTCTGTATTCAAGGGTCAGTCCCTCCAAAACCAACTCAGCACTATTTTGTGGTTTTGATACTGAACTTGATAGTTTCTTGTTTGCTTTGTTCCATTAGCACACACATGCATGTAGCAAATTAGAACCATAGCATTCAGATCTAACAGACGATGCTGAAATTCTAACAACCATGGAAAAATCATTGGGGACGCAACTAATAGAAACATGGAAAACTCATTGACTCTGAATTCGAATTGTCATTGGTTGATGGTGGCTAATACACATGTAACTATTCCCTACTGCGCTCAGGAGTGGTACTACACGATGGGAGATCCAAGCCTGAGATTCCACTGCGCATTTTGAGATGCACTGTAACACAACTTTCCGCTAAGCAGTGATATTCTCAAAACAAAAATAACACATATCAATGATCTAATCTTAAACCATCAAAGCGAACTAAGGCCAAACTGCATAGATCAGTAACCCTCTGGATCTTCGTTGAATGTGGCTCGAAGCAAAACATATGCATGACCTTTCTGCTGCACATTGTAGACTATGTCGCGCACAGTGTCATTCGTCAGCTCGACCTGTACTTCTAGAAATACGTTTGTTGGAACAGATTTCAGATTCGTTGGATAAGCGTGTATTATGAACAAACTGTGGAGGTTTACTATGCAACGTGTCAACAGCAAATATCATGTGATCCGCTACGTATGAACAATTGCAAACAATCAAATTAGGAACCTATGCCTATAAGAACTATGGTGGGAATCCCTCCGAAAAAATACAAACAACTGTTCGAAAGCACACGCCTGATCGCCATAGAGAGCATCGCATGCCTTCGTCCAAAAGACATCCGGCAAGTCTATCATACCTGCGTGCTTTTCCGATGTTATTGTGAATGGCTGCTATATAGCTGACAAATGGTTTTGCTCATGAACCGAGATGTGTTAGGCACTGCAGTTTAAATATACACAACGCGGCATATCAAAATATAGATTGCACATAGCATGTTGTGTATATAGTGTGCCTACACATAGCTATAGATATGGAAGTATATGTACACATATATCCATACAAACACTAATGCTGCAGCCCTCAC
>CALGTP010000720.1 GCA_937902105.1 uncultured Actinomycetes bacterium | reverse complement strand
GTTTTAAGTTGCCGATTTAGGGATAAGTGGGTCAGTTTTCAATTGCCGTTGACATCAGTATCCAGTCTTGTCTCTTGGCCCAGAGACGCTCGGCGATAATGAGTATCGGAGTTGGAAGGAGTATCATGAGAAGGGCGTAGTCCCTGTAGTTCATCCATTTGAAATAAACCATAGTCGCTACCAGGAACCCGGATCCCAGAACCAGGATGGGTTGTGGCATGGACCACAGAATGGTCTTCATGTCCCACACATATCCCTGTGCCTTTGACCCAGAGACCGGCTTCTGTTCGTCGGGCATGCCTGCGGAGGCGATTTGTTCACTCATTGCTAAATCTCCTGTTGATAGGTCAGTTGTACTGGTTTGCTCTGTAACAAGGGGCAAGCGAATTTAGGTTCCCCGATGAATCTGAATCCTTTGTTGAAAATCATAGGTATTTTAGTTTTTAGTTTGAGTAAAAAACCAGTGCCAGCTGTTCCTTGATTGAAAGCTGCACTACCTTTCCAGCCCTCATCTGGCCTTCCTTGTCTTCGCCGCAGCTATTACCGAACTGGCGATCTCACAGAACGCTACCGAGATCCACTTTTTAGAAGTCCAACTCCTGGAAGCGACAGGGCTATCAACATTCAACTCTTCATTGAATTCGAATCCTTGTTCACTCATCCAAAAGGCTCCAGTTATCTACTTTTGACGGATTTTTAAGAGATTTAGATAAGCAAAATTCTAGCCACTTTTGGATTGAAATGCGTTTGCTTGCACAGATTTAACACGGATCAATAAAATCAAAGCTCAGTCATTTATTTGCTATATTTATCAATGAGATAAAGATCATTTTTGCATCGGGAGGCAGACTGCGGTTAATAATGATGCCCGGCATGATCCAGGATAGATCAGGGTTAGCTGACCAAAATGCCCACATATGCATCATAGGGGGGGCAATAATTGTGCAAAATGAGAGTGTGGGCGTGTCTGGCGGGTACCAAGCAGGAGGGGGTCACCTCGGCAACGTTGCGCATTGCCATGCCTGCATTGTCGCACGCATTAGCTGCCCCGGGGCCCTTATCTCAGGCAACAAAAAACCCCAGCCGGGTCACCGACTGGGGTTTTGTAAATAAATGCCTGACGATGTCCTACTCTCACATGGGGAGGCCCCACACTACCATCGGCGCTGAGAGGTTTCACTGCTGAGTTCGGGAAGGGATCAGGTGGTTCACACTCGCTATTGTCGTCAGGCAAAACTGGTTAACAACACGTCTAGAAATCATTTGTTTGAAGCCCTGTACAGGCAAGATCTTGCATATTCATTGGTCAGTTACGCATATAACCGCTTTTGTCTTAACCCGGTCAAAGGAACCAGCCTGTTAATTACTACCAGACTTAGCGGTGCAATCGAGCTGATTAAGCCCAAGTTGCAGTCGTTAGATTCACTTCAATTCAGGCCGCTGATTGCCCTGCAATCAGCCCTTAAAAGCCTATGATTATATGGTCAAGCCTCACGTGCAATTAGTACTGGTTAGCTCAACGCATCGCTACGCTTACACACCCAGCCTATCAACGTCGTAGTCTTCAACGGCACTTCAGGGGACTTAAAGTCCCAGGGAGATCTAGTCTTGAAGGGGGCTTCCCGCTTAGATGCTTTCAGCGGTTATCCTGTCCGGACATAGCTACCGAGCAATGCCTCTGGCGAGACAACTCGAACACCAGCGGTCCGTTCATTCCGGTCCTCTCGTACTAGGAACAACTCTTCTCAAATCTCCAACGCCCACGGCAGATAGGGACCGAACTGTCTCACGACGTTCTAAACCCAGCTCGCGTACCACTTTAAATGGCGAACAGCCATACCCTTGGGACCGGCTTCAGCCCCAGGATGTGATGAGCCGACATCGAGGTGCCAAACACCGCCGTCGATATGAACTCTTGGGCGGTATCAGCCTGTTATCCCCGGAGTACCTTTTATCCGTTGAGCGATGGCCCTTCCATTCAGAACCACCGGATCACTTAGACCTGCTTTCGCACCTGCTCGAGTTGTCACTCTCGCAGTCAAGCACCCTTATGCCTATGCACTAACCTTGCGATTTCCGACCGCAATTAGGGTACCTTCGTGCTCCTCCGTTACTCTTTGGGAGGAGACCGCCCCAGTCAAACTACCCACCACACATTGTCCTCAATCCCGATAAGGGACCTAAGTTAGAACCCCAACATCACCAGGCTGGTATTTCAAGGTTGACTCCACACAAACTAGCGTCTGCGCTTCAAAGTCTCCCAGCTATCCTACACAAGTAATATCAAAGTCCAATGTGAAGCTATAGTAAAGGTTCACGGGGTCTTTCCGTCTAGCCGCGGGTACACTGCATCTTAACAGCGATTTCAATTTCACTGAGTCTTGGGTGGAGACAGCGTGGCCATCATTACGCCATTCGTGCAGGTCGGAACTTACCCGACAAGGAATTTCGCTACCTTAGGACCGTTATAGTTACGGCCGCCGTTTACCGGGGCTTCGATCAAGAGCTTCTCCGAAGATAACCCCATCAATTAACCTTCCGGCACCGGGCAGGCGTCACACCGTATACGTCCACTTTCGTGTTTG
>CALGTP010000719.1 GCA_937902105.1 uncultured Actinomycetes bacterium | reverse complement strand
CCCACCCGTGTGCCGGGGTGAGGTGAGGCGGGAGGCACACAAAGAGCAGCTATGGTGGAGGCTTGGGCCATTCAATTGGCCACGGTGTTAACGACAGTTACCCTATTGGAATAAATTCTAACCGAGTAACAGTCTAGTTAGTTCCCACCACCCCCCACTAACCACTCCTATTTAGATCAACAAAGAGCCGGCAACTGCAACCCTTTATTTTGCGGTGGTCAGGCATAAGCTCCAGAGTCACTTATGTGACTCGCTCAGATGCGAGCCACAAACCCCTACCCTCCGGGCATCGCGGGTGAGCCCTGGACCCTTATACCTGACAATTCATAGGAGTTAATAGGGGGGGGTCCCTTCCAAGCCTATCTCACCCCCATGGCTCTCGCTCCTTGAAGGACACTTTGGCCCGCTTAGCAACTAACCTACTAAGATCACCAGCTGATCGTTCCAGCTTTCCCTCGCGAATGACATCATACAACGCGCGCCCCGACGCCAACATGTCTGTCAATACAAGCCATTCGCGTCCGCCAACGTCAACTCGCACGCGACGCGCCGGATTGAAGCCCCGGTAGTCCGCGTTCGTCAGCGCGTCTGCTTCCAGGTTTTGCAAACGTGGAGTCCAGTTCAAGTCCAGCGCTAGACCCCTTTGCAACAGTTGGGCAGCCAGTTCCATAAGGACCGCAACCAATGGGTACTTCGTCGTCATCAGACGTGCCACTACCGCCTTGTTTCCAAGGTTGTCAGTGGTGCCTGAGATCGTAATGCTGCCCACGCATGAACCCACCTTCTCGGGAGGAAAGGCCACTACGCAGCAGAGCGTGGCCAGCAGTTCCAAAGCCGCGATGACTCTGTACGGCTCCCCCGCTTCAAACACCCACGGTGCGTTGAAACGGGTGAGGGTTTCCGAAAACCATCTGGCCGATGAAGACTCGCCCGACGGCCCGAGTTCCCAGCCTCCAATGCGGACTTCTTCTCCTTCCGCTTTGGCGTCAGCTCGGAATGCCTCCGGCACCCAGTCCGCACCGCTCCCGCAGGGCAACGACCTGAAGCCCTCCTGCAACATTCTTTTCAAGAATAGCACGATCAGTCGGACCATGGCAGGAAGCGGCATTACCGCGTACCTCGGCACTGCAGCGGCCCAGGCGTAGAGCGGCCCCAGGAAAGGCCTCAGCAAGTCGATGGCCTGAAGCGCGAAGCCCCATCTGCCAAGGACAGACGCGAAGTCGCCCATGTGCACGGCCCCTTCCGTGAGGATCCTGTCGGCCCACCTCATAAGCCAGGCCGCTCGTGGGGCGCTTATGCCGATGAGCCTCAGGTTCAGATCGGACCAATATCCAATCCAATCGACCGTAAGGCCTCCGCGGAACTTTCTCCACGCAAGTGGGACTCCTGCAATCTCCAAGAAGAACACCGCAAGCAAGAGGTCCTCGTGCGCCGAACCGCCGCTGGCTTCCCACAAGTAGTCGTCTGAGTACAGCAGCTGAAAAAGCCAGTTGCGGAACATGAGCGACAGCACTGCTCGGCTGACCCCTGCAGACTCGCGGGCCCAGTGGTAGCCCGCCGAGCCAACACCAAAGGTGCCGACTTCGTTCAACCAGACCTTGCCCGGTCGAAGCTGGCAGGCTTGCAGACCCCACTCGCGCCGCATGACTCTTGGAAGCCGGTGGGCCCTGGAAACGTCCCCCACCAGACCAAAGACAAGGCCGCGTCCCTCCGAGAGCTGGCCGACTCTGCGAAGTTCGCCTGCCCCTGGATACCGGTGCTGGTCTCGCGCACGGATCCGTGGATTGACCCCCACGTCATGTGTCCCGTCATGGATCACCCGAAACGTGGTATCACCCTTGTCGATGGCACCGATCGCAGCGATCAGCAGGTCGTCGCCGAACTCCGCTCTCGCATCCGCCTCATCCACCTCCCTCATCGCACCAAGCTCTGCCTCCTCGCGGAACTGGGCTTCGAT
>CALGTP010000718.1 GCA_937902105.1 uncultured Actinomycetes bacterium | reverse complement strand
TCGATATGATCAAGAAGACTCTGCGCGAGAAGACCGACACGATATCGACGAGCCTTTGTAGGATACCATCGCCGTCTTCTTCGTTGCGTCACGCAGAGGATATGAAGAAGTGATATAACACATCAAGAATAAATGTGTTTTATTTCTGATTTTCCTCGTGTATCAATTCAGCTTCTTGTCTGATTCTATTATCACACGATTCGTCGCGGTCGTTTTTTGGCAGTCCGGGCCACAATACATTGAGGATATCGGTTGAGTTTGTGTAGTTTGATTCAGGTTCGTGTGGGAAGGGTACGGCGAGGGTTGTAAGCGTTGTAAGTGTTGCAGCGGTGGCGGCCGAGTCGACGGCAGGCAGCGGCGTGGTTATGCATGCCGCGGAAGTTTCTTCCGTTGCATCCTCGCTCACGTTGATCGCTACAAAGTCGGGTTTGGTGGTGACGTCAGTAGGTGACGGCATAGTCATCGCGGGATGCAGGTCTGGAACCTCGAGCTCGGTTCGTATGAGCTGCATGCCCGCGCAGAGCGAGTCGACCTTGGCGTGGAGGATGTCGAGCGACGCACACACGCCGACGACGATGCTGTCGAGTTTCTGCAGAACGGTTTCGTGGTCCGTCTGTGCGGACGCGCCGTGGGCATGCGTGTTAGCCGAGTTTTTGCTGTGCAGGACACCGAGCAGGCTTTCGAGCGACTGTGTAGAAGTGTCGATGTGTGCTATGTGCGTAGAATCCATGTGGCTGCTGCGTCGTCCTTAAATAACCGCGCGCCCGAAACAGCGGTTTCAGACACGTGGGAAACGCCACAACAAGCTGACAGAATGTGCGCGAGGCGGACGTACACGTTAAACGAGACACGCAGACGAGGCTATGCATGTCTTTGATGCGCCGATGCATGGCAAGAGCATGAACTTGCGCGAGTTTTCGAGCAAGTACGACCCGCGCACGGCAGACGTGACCGCCGACGACTGCACAACCGGCGCGGGCAGCTGGACGCTTTTCGCGTGGCTCTTTCCGGTGTGCACCGCGAGCGCGATGACAATGGTGTACGGGCTGCGGCGCGAGGCGACGGACTGGGGCCCGGAGGCGCCGGTGCTGCACTTTTTCCTGGCGGCGTTGCTGCCGCTGCGCATCTACACGCGTCTGTGCTTTCCGGAGAAAATGCAGTGCGTGTGGCCGAGTCTCGCGCTGCACTGCATCGTCATGCTATTTGCATACCCATATGACGTGGAGCGCGTGTCGGGCGTCGTGTTCTGCAGCGTACTGGTGGCCGATTGCTTTTTCATGGCCCGCTGCGTCCGAGGGCGGTCGCTGGCGGTGAACGCGGCTACACTTCTGTTGCTCGCGAACGGCGTGCTGTCGCTGGTCGTGCACAACGCAGACAGCCTCGTGTCCGTCTCGTATTACCACTGCAGCTTTGCCTTGCTCTGTCTTGCGTTCTTGTCGTTTTGATGCGTGCTGTGTCTTAAACATACTCGACGTATTCATGGTGTGTCGCGTCTGCTCCAGTGCTTAAGTTTTCTTGAGACTGTGTGATGCACTGCAGTATGAGGGGCCATAGCACCGTCTTCTGTTTCTGTGTGCATCGAGCAGTGGTCATTGCCGCGTCGATTGCGTTTGTATCGTAGTAGAGCTTATCGTAGTCAAAGAATAGCGGCAGTAGTTCCTGTGGCCGTGTCTCATGCGACGTGTCATCTGCCGGCCGTATCACAGCACATATTGCAAGGAGTGTCACTGCGTTTCTCGATTTCGGTCGGAACTTGCTCTCAAACTTAGGATCTAGTTGCAGTAACAAAGCAGACACAAAGTCATACAACGCGTACACATCGATAATGTTCGAGTCTGCACGCTGCGACGACAGTGTCTCGCATATAGTGTCGTATATTGCTGCCAGCTCTGTTATTTCGCGTTTCAGTGCTTCTTTGCCTGTGTTTCGTTTGGCAGGCATGCATGCAAAGTCGCATCCTTAAATACCCGCGTCGGATGTAAAGGCGTACATGCGTATGCGCTCGCGTATCGACCACCATGTCGAAGGCACGCGCGCGCTCGGGATCGGCACAACCACAGGCTCGTGGGGTAGGAAGTGCGTCTGCATTAGCGGCCAGCACGACAATGGTATATACCAGACGCTGCACATTGTCGATGCGCGAATTCGGCTCGAAAGCCATCAGAAAATCGACACGCGAAGAAAGACACACGAAAAACTTAATTCGGAAAACAACGCGTCAGCGCAGAGGCCTACCGCGGCCGTCGTTGCGTGCGGAACTTGGCATGGAGACAATCTTTGAGGACGAGTTCTTTTACGCGGACGTGGATATCGAGACGGTGGTAGTCGTTGGTGTGCTCGTCGTCGGCGTTGTGCTGCTTTTTGTGTTTGTGGAGTGAGTCTGCAACATGCGCATGGTGTCTTGCACAGGCGTGCTGAGTTCGACGCCTTGAAATTGCGAGATCTTGCGGTGCATGACTTCGAGGTAGTCCTGCACTTGCATAGCAGCGCGTTGCCGCATTTGTGTCTCGACTGTTTCTGTGTCGACGCTGTGGACGCCGAGGCCCGTCAAGATGTGCTTCATTTCGACGGGGACCTTGTGTTTAGCGCTCTTCATATTGGCATGCCGTGTGTTGTCGCGGACGTCAGGTGTGTTTATTTTTTTCTGTGAAGCAGTATGCAATAAAATACATGTACATATATAGGACGACAAAGGCACTATTATGTTGGACGACAGCACAAAAATAAGCCTCGCGCAAACAATCCACGACTCAAACAAGAAGTTGTTTGGCGTTGGCTTGCACGCAATCAACGAGCTGCACGTGCGGTTTCCAGAATTGACGCAGGCAGACATGGGCGTGGTGTGGTTTGGAGGCGGGTTGCAAGGCCAGCTGCCGTTGTTGCTGAATATGTTTCCAGAGGTGCTGTTTGAAATACACACGCAGAGACCGTGTCCTGTGAGTGTAGGGTTATGGGAAAAAGTAACGGTTACGTACCACAACACCTCGCTCGAGGAATGCTTGCAACACGTCGAATGTTACAAGGGCAACAGAAAATTCGCGGTGCTGATTGACTTGGACTACCACATCAAGCCTGGTCAGCTCACCAAGATGAACGAGGCAAGGATTGTACCGACGGTGGAGTCTGAGAGTGTGCACTACGACAGGTATACGGCAGTGTACAACGCCGCGTGTGCACGCGTCGCGCGCTGCAGCCACGTTATGCTGGTGAGCACGCCCTTCCGCATGCCGTGGGTCACGCGCGACTACAGCGCGAACGCGCACAAGGCGAGCTGGCACGACGCAAGTCTAGACGAGCACGAGGTCCGCTGCACGAACATGCTCTTGTTTCCTCAGTTCGCCAGCCGTATGAAGTCGACGGAGATGCGCGGGCTGCTTGTGACGGGCGGCGACAGCCCGCGCGAGGTGCAGACGGTCGTGGACTGGCAGGCGCTCGACAAAAGTCTGAACGACGTAGACACGGCGTCGCGAGACCTTGCACGGGTGACGTTTATGCTCGAGCAGTTAGAGACGTACCAGAAAATCGCGGTGCCTGTTAGCATATCGTGTTCGGTGGAGACCGCATGCATGCGCGCGTGGTCGGCGGTGTTTGTGGAGAATTCCATCGACGAGATGCGCGGCCTCTTAATAGACCACGAAATAGCAAACAGTGCCACAGTCATATATAAAGCACAAGAGCTGTCGACATGGTCAAAAGCTGCGTAGGCCTAGAGACGTCAGCCTCGAACCTATGGATGACACTCATGCAGTTTACGAAAGGCGTGTCGCCGCAGCAGATTACGCGGAATGCTAAGCTCAGCGTTCGAGCAACGCTAGACGAGATCGAGAACACAGAGCACGAGCTAAACGAAGAGCAGGAGCGCCTTGTGTTGAGGGTTAAGGCGATGCGTCTGCCGGGCGCCACCGCCGACGTCTCGCGCCTGAAGCCGCTGCTGCTGCAGTGCCGGAAGGTCCGCATGAAGCTGCAAACGCTTGCGAAGAAACGCCTGGCGCTCGAAAACCACATGGACACGCTCGATAACAGCGAGCTCAACCAGCACGTGCTGCACTCGATGCAGAAAACGTCGCACGCGTTGAAGGGCATGGGCCTTGAAAAGACACTCGAGTCGGTCGACCGCGTGATGATGGACCTCGAGGAAAACCACGGGGACATCAACAGCATCCAGAGCGCGCTCGCGACGACATTCGACAACGCGGAAGACTTTGACTGGGAGGCCGAAATGGCGATGTTGCTGCAGCCGGACGTGTATTTTGGCGAACAAAAGACGGTCACACAGAGCAGGCAGACCACAGATGTCACCGGGCCTGTGACGCTCAACGCCTTTCACACAGAAGACGAGCCTGTCGCAGAAGCACAAGAAGTAGTAGAAGCTCGAGAAGCGCCTGAAGCGCGACAGAAGCATGTGTCTAAGCGTCGTGTGTCGGAAGAATCCGCAGACGCACAGCCTGAACTCGTGCTCTCTGAATGTATTGAGCCGTATATATAAAAGCCATGTTGCAGACGTGCATGAACCGTGTTTTACTTGTGCTAACGTCTGCATGCCACACGCGCCTAGGCTGGCTCGCGTTACTGTACGGCGATTTGCGGACGCCACCGGCCGTGGACCTGGAGGCCTGTGTGCAGCGCGACGGACAAGGCGGTCTGTGCTCCGAGACGGCGCAGGCGTCTTCTGTGTATGCTGCTTATAGCGACTGCTGAGCGCAGAGCCTGTGCTAGTACGGGCCTATGAATCGGCCGCGCATGTCGCGTGCGTAGTCCTTGGGCGGTGGCGGCGGTGGCGGCGCTGCTTTCGCGGAGACAGACTTGTGTGCGGTTGCTCCGTTCTTGACAAGCTGTGCAGCCGGACCATACATGGTTTTGCCGGTGGACGCGCCAGGCATACGCTGATCCACGCGCCTCTTTTATATATAGCGCAGGCGAAGCAAGGAAATGTTCGATTATCGCGACGCTGACTTTGCGAAAACCGACGCTGAACCGCGGCTAGGCACACCCGTTTGCACACCGCACGGCATTATTTTCTTGAGCGAGTGCCGATTTGCGTTTGACCAATACAACGTCGAATTTACAAACACACGAGTTACGTCCAGCTTAGCACCGCCTGTCATGCTCGCGAACCGCGTGATAAGATGCACTCGCGCGTAAAATATGTTATAATCGTTAAAGTGTGCATTATCTATAAAAGACCTGAGTATTGTCTTCATGCGTTATCTTGGGTTTGTGTTGTTTATACTCGGGCTACACGTGCACAGGGCAGTCGCGCAAACATGTCAGGTATGTCCTGCTGGAAAGTACAAAGCCATATCTGGCAACGTGGCATGCACAGTCTGTCCTATGGACACATATTACGCACTTTCTGGGGCTACATCTGCGAATAGTTGTGCGACGTGTGGCGCGAACGCTATATCGGGTAATGGTAGTACAAGCTCTGCTGCGTGCTCGTGCAAGGCCGGCTATACTCGGGTTAGTGGGTTGTGTCAAGCATGCGACACGGGCAAATACAAAACTTCTGCGGGTGACGGCGTTTGTACGTCGTGTTTAGGTTTCGCCTCGACAGCATCGACGGCCAGCACGAGTGCAGATTCTTGCCAGTGCAACGCTGGTTACACTGGTGCGGCGACCAGTTGCTCGGCGTGTGCGGCTGGATCGTGGAAAAGTACAACTGGCTCGGCTACCTGCACAGGATGTGTAAATTCCAGGACCACCCTAGCATCAGCGGCAACTGATATTAGCGCATGTGAGTGCCCGGCTGGATCTAGCGGTGCAAACGGGGACGGCACCTGTACCGCCTGTGCCTCCGGAACATTCAAAGCGGTGTCGGGCGCAGCTGTATGTACTGCATGTGCTGCACAATCGTCGTCTCCACCATCAAGCACATCAGACTTGGCATGTCTTTGTGTACCAGGGTACTTTGGAGCGGCAGGCGGTCCGTGTAATCCGTGCGGTGCAGGAACGTACAAGGACACGACCGCAGGCAGTACCTGCACCGTCTGTCCTTCTTCAAAATACTACGCTGGGACAGCGGCGAGCAGTCCGAGCCAGTGCACTGCGTGTACACCAGACTCGACGTCCGGTGCAGGCAGTACCGCGGCCAGCGACTGCAAGTGCACAGCCGGGTTCTACACGTTTCCATTCGTAAACGCCACGAGCACGACGTGTGTGCCTTGTTTGGCAGGCACATTCAAATTATACGGAGAAGGAGCATGCTCGTTGTGCCCCTCTGGAAAGT
Source organism: uncultured Actinomycetes bacterium (assembly GCA_937902105.1). GTDB lineage: Bacteria > Actinomycetota > Acidimicrobiia > Acidimicrobiales > Ilumatobacteraceae > Casp-actino8. The sequence continues at coordinate 115 of CALGTP010000718.1, read as the reverse complement.
ACGCGTCGGCTTCCGGCGGAAATGCCCCAGAGTCCTGTCTGATGTGTCCAAACAACACATATTCAATGACCAATCGAAGTCAGTGTCAAAACTGTCCCGCGAACTCGTATGCAGG
>CALGTP010000717.1 GCA_937902105.1 uncultured Actinomycetes bacterium | reverse complement strand
AGCATGGCTACCAAGCGTAAACGCTTCGAGCGGTGGGAGAAGCCAAAGCGACGGTTGTACCTGTTCGACTATCAGGTCCATGCCTTCCGGTATGCGCGCATGAAGCGCTCGGTTCGTAGGCAGCTAATCGCCAAGCGCATTCCCAATGTCGGATGGGATCCGAGCTCGGGTAGTGATCCTCCAAGTTTTGAAAAACCACAAGTAACGACTGAGGTGGAGGAAGCCACTACATGGCGGGACCTGCAGCCCGCGGAACTGGCACGACCTCGCAAGCGGGCTCGCCTGCTCGAGTCGACGTCTGCGTCCGATGGTGCTTTCGATCTAAGCGAAGGAGCGCAGGGGGAGCGTACAGGGCTAAGAGACGTGTCTCGTCCTGTGCACGTGCCGGTACATGAATACATGTTTGCGCCACACGTATTATCATCCTACATGTCGTTGAGCAGTGTGACCTCGCGGCATTTGCAATTTGACGCCGAGAAGCAGGAGTACATCAACATGCCAGCGAGCGAAGCGATCGAGTTTCTTGCTAGTTATAACGTACGAGTCTCGGAGGTTATGCCGGGGCTGATTCTCATTTTGTATGACACGGGGTGCACGGTTTTCATTTCGCCACTTGAGGATCACTTCTGTGTGGAAATTAGATGTGATGCTGCTATCAACGGCATCGGTAAACGTTCTGTCAAAATAGCTGGGCCAATAGCTATCTCTTTCCTCGACGACAAGGCAGAGCATTATGTCACTTATGAGAGCCCACGGGGCTTCTACATGGAGGATTTGAACTTCGGCATTTTCCCGTCAGGCCAAGCCGAGAAGATCGGGTGGGAGTTTCACGTTCGCGAATTGAACCCTTATTTCATTGCGGACGGGCACCACGTGCCTTTGATCAAGGACCATCAGACTGGGCTCACGTGGATGGCGGAACGGAGGTTTGCTAAGCCTACCGTCGAAGCGAAGCGACGTTTTCTCAAGTCCTTCGCCCAGGATAGTTCCGCACGGAGCTTTCCTGCTCGCGTTGGTATGCCGGAGATACGTCCCAAGAACCCGGATACCAAAGAGAACATCGATCGGCACCTTAATTCCGCGGGAATCAGTTCTTTTGGACAGTATCACTGGACTGTACGCCCTCCCGTTGTTCGTGGGGGGAGCCGGCAAGTCGCTGAAGATGTAATGGTGGGAACCAGGAGCCAGAGTGCCAAGAAGACCGAAACCAAGAGCGACGTTGTAAGGCACGATCAAGCGAAGAGCGACACCAACAGAGATGAAAGTAACGAGAAGAATTCGCAAGACAGTGAGGTTCAAGAAATTGGAAATCAAAACTTACCGTTGGTGACCGAAAATGGCTTTCGAGACTCGGACATGCAAAAAGCGAAATCGGATGAAGAGATGCTGACGAGGGCCAAGATAGTCGCTGCTTCCAAGATGAAAATGCGCCACGTGAAGGTGCCGGCAGCTAGGTTCTTCAATGTGGGAGAATCAGAAGAAGTGGCAGCTTGGCATCGATACTATCATCAGCTGGCGGTGCATCTCGAAAGCGAGACGGTTTGGGAAGGTGTAAAGCTAGCTGACGGCGCAGAAGTGCTGAAGGGGCTGGAGTTGTTGAAGATGGTTGAGGGCAAACACACGCCTGCGTGTGCATGTCCTGAATGTCTCCGCTACAAGTCGAAACTGAGTCCAATTCCTGATGGTAGGACAGATAGGCCACGAAGGACTGAGAGGGTAAAGAAACTTTACTTGGACCCTAGTGGCAAATTAAGCACGCCAAGCATTTACCACAACTTCCAGTACTATGTGCTGGGAGTCACAGACGAAGGATACATGCTCGTTTTTGGGATGACGTTCCGCGACCAGGTTCTGTTTGTCATTGGTAGGATGTTTGATTCTTTAGGGGGCGCTCCGTTGGCAGTACAAGTAGATCCGGCAGGAGAGTTGAACTCAAAGGTTGCCGAGAGCTACTTCACGCACCGAGAGACGCGAGTGGATGTAACGCAAGCTAGCGAGCACTGGCGAAATGGAAGGCCAGAAAGAAGGCATAGTCTGGTAAAAGGATGTACTAGGTGTACACTTGCGCACGCCAATGCTCCGCTGGAATTTTGGTTTCTTTGCCTGTCGCACGTAGTGTTTACACTAAATCTTCTGCTGAGATCGCGTGACAGTGACTCGAAGGAGATAAAGGACATGACGGTCTGGGAAGCTCACTTCGGCAGAAAGCCGAATCTGAATCGGTACCTGATCGGGCCCTGGGGTTGCTTAGCCTACATCGTGCTCACAAAGGAGCAGCGAGACAAGAGGGGAATGGACAGAAGCTGGGGTCCGAGAGCACTGGCCGGAATCTACGTGGGTTGTGTCATGAATCACAAAGAAGGGGCATACGAATTCTTGGTCCATGATGGAATGAGGATTAGGTCGACGACAGCGAATCTGAAGATAGTCGGTGACTGTTTCCCATTCAAATATCAGCAAAGGAGGGATCTTGACTTGGTCATCGGACCTCGGATAGAAGAGATTGAAGAAGACGATGAAGGTCTGATTGCCAATGTGGGATCGGTGACTGAGGAGCCCAAGGGCGCGAGTGCCCTGTCAAATGAAGGAGTGGAAGATCTTGCGAGTGAGGCGACACGTGAGTACAATCTAGAACTGAATCGCATATTTGCATTTGTAGGACGCGAAAACGCAGAGGCGAGTAAGAACTTAAGGCAGAGAATTGTGAAGAGCAAAGGACAGGGAAGAGCTCTGTTAAAGTCCAAGAAGAAGGTGCATGACAGTATCGCCAGGAATTCAGTTGCGGAGAAGAAGGATCCAAGCGAGTATCTCGTCGAAATCGAAGATTCGGGGGAGAAGGTTGCGATATTGGACCCTAGGGATTTCAAGTTGCCCGCTGCGCCTTCGGATTTCAAGTTCGAGTTGCCCTATGAAGGGGCGAGGTACAGAATCGCGGAGCCGGTAGATTTCTCGCAGGGACAAAAACAAAGTGTCACGGCAACGAATCCTCATGAGAGATATGTAGGACGGAAAGTGCGTAAGGCGTTCAGAATCCGTCGGAAAGTGAGGGGAAAAGCAGTGACGGTGTGGCAACGATTCGAAGGCATAGTGCGTGCTTACGACGCCAAGCGGGCGGTCTTTGATATCCTCTATGAAGATAATGACGAAGAAGAGGTGGACTTCCTAGAGCTGGGCGAGATATTGATCATGGGCAAGGAGTTCGGTGACAAGAATGAGCACAAGGGGATGACTCGAGCAGAGGTGACTGCACAGCTGGGAAAAGAAGCGCTGCTTGCGGCGGTGGCGGAGGAGGCTATGGCATCACATGGCAGGACTTCTTACGGTGAGGAGAGACCTAAACGGCGTGTCACTTTTGAAGACAATTTGCATCCATGTGCGCACGTAGGCACAATGACATCCTCGTCTATCTCAGCTTGCGATTGCGGAACGTGCCTGAACGGAACCATCGGAGCTGGTGCTTCGTCGGGGGAGCGACTGTGGAGGTCAAGGTCTGACATCAAGAAGGATCAGAAGTTCGATAAATGGAAGTATGGCGAGTCCGACAGAGAGAGATGCGAATGCACACCTGGCGGAGCGGGAGACAAGGAGTTGGAGTTCGTGCACAATGCAGTAAGGTGCGAATGCGACACTTGCAGATACTGTTATACTTGCCAGGACGATGAGGTCAAATGGAGCGAGGACAAGCTTCGCGCATACATGGACGACGACTCAAGCATCAAGCTTGGTGAGGGCGACTTCCGATATACAAAGGCTGAGCTGCAAAAGTTGCTGAGGAAGAGAAAGATAGAGCGCGAGAGCGCGCGTGTGTTCACTGCTGCAGTGACTGATGCAGCAGGGGGGGAAGCCCAAGGAATAGAAGATTCGGTTTCGCCTCCCGCTTCGAAGGAAATGGAAACGAAGATCGATGATGCGCCCAGGAACTCTAAGGAACTCCATGCACATGAAGAATATGAGGAAATCGTCAAGAGCGGCAAGCTTGAAATCAAGCAGCTCTTGGACATGGGAGTGTTCGTCCTTCCGTCGGATGACGAGATGGAGGAGATCAGGAGCAAAAACAAACGCGTACTGCGATGCAAGATGGTGTATGCTCGCAAGTATGAGAGCGTAATGTGTGATGATGGCCAAATCAGGGACAGATTCCTCAAATGGAAGGGAAGATTGGCTGCGGTAGGCACGGGAGAAGTCAAGTCACTCGACACGTGTTGGTCGACTTTCAGTCCTACAATTGGCATGACCGCTATGAGGACATTAATTGCCTTAATGTGCCGCAAAGGATTCGATGTGCGGAGCTACGATTTGTCGGGTGCGTTTCTGGGCACGGATCTGGCTCGGGAAGTGTACGTCAAGTTGCCCGAAGAAGCGGGCAAATACGCCGGGAAGATAGTGCGATGTGTGAAAGCGTTGTACGGGTTGATCACGTCTTCCAGGGATTTCGTGAATTCGTTGTCGGAAAGGATTCTCAGTT
>CALGTP010000716.1 GCA_937902105.1 uncultured Actinomycetes bacterium | reverse complement strand
GGTCCGGTCACACGGAAGCCGTCCGCCGTCGGAATAAAGGTCTGCACACGGGAGGCTTGCGCAAGTTTCCGAATCACCAACAGCTTCGCGTCGGTGATGGCAGTATGCAATTCAAACCATTCGGCAAAGGCCTTCTGGTTGGTGCGTACTGCGTCGAGCATGACTGTGAATGTCTGGCGAACCTTCTCTTTTCCCTCCGCACTCGATCGGGATGACATCTCCTTGTCCTGCCGTGCGGACAGAAAGAGCGAGAGCGCGTCAAGTGTCTGCTTCGAGGCGTGCGCATGCCCGCCGCGCACTTGTTGATTCAGAAACATATTGACGATCGCATGGAGCGGTTCTGTCATCAATGTGGTATAGATCAAGGCGGGAATGCGCTGCGCGAGTGTGCCAATCCGAGACAACAGCAGCGAGAACTCCGCATCCTCGTCCGTGGTGAAGGTCGCATTGCCCGACACATCATCATAGGCCGCATCGAGTGTCACAACACGGTTCGTTTTCTTCAATGCGGAGAAGACCGCGGGGGTGATGGGTGTCGCATGGAGATGTTCCAGTGTGCCCGCACCCGCATACATGGTATGAATGACAATGCCCAGTGCCGCTCGACTGATATGCTGCCCCAACGCACTGGTGGCGCCGACCGCATAGAGAATCGTATTGGGACGGAAGGTTAGATAGTTCGTCCCGTCAATGGACTGGGACTTGACACCGCGTCCGCCACTGAACAGCAAGTCGCCTTGTAGCACATGGGTGGGATGGAGTAGCGCCAGTTCGCTCAAACAATCGTGGAGCACCTGTGCCACACCCTCGGACCCATAGGTGTCGGTGATGTCGGCGTGCGACTTCATCAACTTGGGTGCCTTGCTAAACGCCGATTTGGTCGCGACGAAGAACTTGCCATCCGCAGGGTCGGGGCCAAAGACCACCGAGGGCGCGCCGTCCCACTTGGTCGTCACATGCATGGCCTTCGAAACACCACCACCGATCAACATGTTTCGAAACTCACGCAAGACCTCAATCGCACGACGCATGCCGGCGAGACCCTCGTCCAGCATCAAATCCTCAAGATGCGTGAGATGCATCAGCTTGCCACTCTTGTCTTCCTGTAAGAATTCGTGGAATGTGATCATAGTGGCTCCAATCCGAGTGTCTGATAGGTGTCTCGATGTTGATCCATAATGCGATACCATACATGAATCTTCCGTCGTAGTGCTCGCATGGCGGGATGCGTCGGTGTTTCTCCAAAGACGCCCGCATAGCCCGGATACGTAGCCGTGATTCGCCGATGATGAAAGGTCTTCATGTGTTGAAACGCCTCGCGATACCGCATGGCCGGAAACCAGACGACCATCTCCAATGCGATGTCATGGGCATAGGCTTCGACCTCATCAAAATCCCCCAAGTACGTTTGTTCTGCGCGCAAGTTTTTCTCTTCAGCCGCGGGTTTGAACACCAGCGACGTTGTATTCTTGCGTCGGGCTGCATCCTGATGCCGATGCACCAACTCATGCATAAGGAATGACCAGAAATAAAATCGTCGATGCCGCCATGATGTTGGCGTGACCACCCAGCGTCGCGCCAACGGATGCACGTGCCATCGAATACGAATATCTGCGTTCTGCCCTTTTCGCACACGAGTGCGATAGGGCCGCCATTCTGCGGTCATCTTGACTTCATTGGGCGTCATCGAAACGTCCTCTACCATCGTGTTGTAGACACCCAACGGCAGGGTGCAGGCATTCAGTCGTTTCAGCAGGGATGCGAAATATATTGATCGCCCTGCATACTCCGGAGGTAGCTTTTCCGGCAGCACCGCCCGCGTAGCGTCCAGTAGCACCAACGAGTCCTGCATGACATGCCCGTGTAGTGCGACGAGTTGCATTGGTGAACCTCCGTGATATTTAGGAGTCGGCTAGTCGGTAGGTCCACCCGTATTCAGATGCCCCATCGGGCGCCGCGGCAGTCTCGACGCCCCGCCAAACTTTGATGACAGCCCACCCGCAAACACGGCGGCCGCATCGAATGCGACATTACTGACGGCGGTGTTGCCGGGATCATACAGCGTCATCCGCGACGTGTCAATCCCCAAGAGGAATTTCTGATAGGAGTTGCGTTTGCCATATCGGTTCTTCAGTGTATAGACTTGAATCTGATTATTCTTCTCCAGTTCCTCGGTCGTGGTCAATGCAATAATGAAATCCGCTGTCTGTGCAATCGCAAAGCTTTCGCTGATTTTATCCAGACCAGGGTCCGACGCACCGCTACCCTCACGATTAAACTGGGCCGCCGTGAAGATAGGCAGATTATGTTCCACTGCCAAACTTCGCAGTTCCTCGGCAATCGATTTGTTGTAGGTGTAGGAGTTGACGCTGTTGCCCATCTTTATACGCCCAGACGAGCAGATGGACAGATAATCGACGAACACGATGTCCGGCACAAAATGCTGTTTGCTCTGTAGCTCTTGTAACAGCGCACGAAAGTGCCCCGCGTGGGCCGCACCCGTAGGATACTCCTTGACAATGAGCCGACCGGTCGATGTCTGATGCAATGCGTCGATCTTGCCGAGATACTGTTCGCGTGAGAGCGACACCACATCATCCATCGGCACGTTCATAATGTTTGCGTCGATGCGTTCTGCGATGCGTTCCTCGGCCATCTCCAGCGTGATGTAGAGCACCTTCCTGCTCATGCGCAAACACGCGGCGGCCATATGGACAAGGAACAGGCTCTTGCCGACGTTGGTGCCCGCAAGCACAACGTTCAGGGTCTTCTTAGGAATGCCACCTTTGGTCATACCATTGAACACTTCAAGGTCAAAGGGGATGCGCGACTCCGCACGATGATAGAATTCATATCGTGCTTCGGCATCACCAAAGAAATCGTGCCCGACATGCGTATCAAAGCTGACCGCTAACGCCTGACGCAGGATATCAGGTATTCCATGCGGCGTTTCTTTCGGGTCGTCAAGCATGGACACACTCTTCCGTAGTGCCACATACAGGGCACGCTCCTGACAGTATTTTTCGGCTTGTTCGACCAGATAGGCATGCTGTGATGTCTCCATCGCCGCCATCTGTTCAATCTCTGTCAGTGTGTCGGTCGTTGCTTTGACCTCGCGTTCTGACAGCGTACGCAGGTCATCGAGCCCCAAGCGGAGTACCGAAAAGGAGGGGATCGCGTGATACTTCTCATAGAACTGTTGAAAGAGCGTGTAGAGTGTGGCGCACGGCTGCGATTCAAAATATTCATCTTTCAGATACGGGGTAATCTGTTCGGCCAGTTGCGGCGCGGACATCAACTGTCGAAGAATCGTATGTTCGAGCAACACGGCCATTAATGTACGCCGCTCGTCTCCATCTTGATCAGTGTATCGAAACTCGTGATGCTAATAAAATGTAGCCACGCCAACAGGACTTCAGAACAGAAACTGTCGAAACCCTCGTCCTGCACAAAGTCTTCCGGCGCCTCATGAATCTTTGTCTCGAATTGGGTCGGCACCATGCCGTTGATCATGCGCTCTCGCATCACGGTGAACTTCTTGAATGAGAAGGTCACGCCCTTATAGGGGCCGTCGATAATCTCTAGCCCCAGCACCGAGTCTCCATCCGAAATCGTCACCAGTCTCGGCATAATACTATTCAGAATGTTCCCGTCGTCATTACTCACTCTCGGCCTCCAGTTCGTCTGCGGTAATTGGTGCACTTGTCGACCCGTACAGGAAATGCTCTTTGATATACACTTCCACACAGTCGAGAACTTCCTTTGTAAAATACTTTTCAGGTTCACGCAGTATCGCTTTCTCAAAGACCTTGGCCCCATCGGGGAACTCATATCGCGTCGAGACTTTCTTCACGCAGCCCTGTTCGATCGCCATCTCCAACAATCCATAGTAACGATCGAGCCCGCCATCAAAGAGAATGCGCGTTTCTATGGCAGTCTCTTCTTTGGTCAACCGCGACTTCATCATGCGGGCTTTGACAATGTTGCCCACGACGGCCTTGTCGGCGTCGCGGTCTTTCTTCTTGGACAGGAAGACAATGATATCGGCCGCGTATTTGGCGCCCTGGCCCCCCGCCATTTCTTTTGTGGGAAAATATGAACCGATAACGGCATACACGTGATTCGTCACAATCAGCGGCACCTTGGCTTTTGCGAGCTTCAGCCGCAGCACACGAAACGCCGCTTTAATCAGGGTCGCCTTGGACATGTCGCGCACATCCTTTTCGTTCGCCATATCCTCCGTTTCCTTCTTGGAGGGCAAGGCCGACAGACTGTCCAGCACCATCAGCAGCGGGAACCGTTTGTCCTCGGGCAACTGCGTATAGGCATCGAGCGCCTTATAGGCGACATGACGGAACTTCTCAATGCTGTCGGGCTCTGACTTGGCGACACGTGTAATATCAATGCCTCGCGATGTCAGCATCTCATTCGTGACGGCACTCTCCGTGTCAAAGTAGAAGACATGCCCATCTTTGTTGTCGTGAAGAAAGCTCTTGACGATCCCCAACGCAAAGAAGGTCTTACCCGTCGCCGGATCACCAGCAAAGATAACCGCTTTGTTATTAGGAATGCCGCCGTAGAGACTGCCAGAGATCGCGGCGTTCAGAATGTAACTGCCCGTATCGATATAGCCTGTGAACTCAGATGAGGATAATCCGTCACTGGCAACGGTGGTATCGGGGTCGCCCAAGTCATGAATGAAGGTCTTAAAAAAGCTTTTAGACATAGTGATAGTATACCATAGGAATGCGTGAATAACAATTAGCCTTTTGCGGCCCAGCGAGTGCGTCGTTTGCCGGACTTCGGGCGATCAATCGTAAAGGTGGTTTTATCGAGGTTGGCATCGCCCAGTGTTTCGGTGTCGGTATCCGTCGGCAGAATTGGCGCATCCTCGTCCGACAATCGTGTGTGCGTGGCGCCACTCTTGAACGCATGCTGAATGGGAATGCCAATCACAAGTCCAGGGCGCCCATCCTCGGCGGTGATGCCGATGACGGGGCTCTCATGACTCGACGAGACACGCGGCGGTTCCATGTCATCCTCGCGAGGCAGATGATCGTCGTTGGGTGCATAGGCGATGGTGC
>CALGTP010000715.1 GCA_937902105.1 uncultured Actinomycetes bacterium | reverse complement strand
CCAACGATCACTCCGATATCAGTGATACCCGCCGCGACCATGGCTTCAATGCCATAAAACAAGATCGGCTTATTGGCCACTGGCACCAATTGTTTGGCGCTGGTATGAGTGATCGGTCGAAGACGAGTTCCAGCACCCCCAGCCAAAATCAGTGCTTTCATGTGTCCCCGTCTCGATCGTCAGCCATGCTGGCTTTCCAGGACGCATCTTACTTAACGCATGACGCCATCCCGAACCTAATGTTACTTTATGGGTGGGCCGCTCACTCCAGCAAAATAATCCAGGACCTCCCTAGCTTCAATGCCGAGTACTAGCACGGCCTTATCATCAATGGTCTCAGGCGATACCGCCAACTTGAACCGTTGCATGCCGCCTGACGCTAACGGTCGTAAGAAGTTGGCTGTTTCCAGAATATTGAGTCCCGAATCAACTGTGAGCGAATTAATGGCGGCATTCACCAATTCACTTGTTCGTAGTGGGTTGGATGTTGTCTGCTCGATTGCTTTTGTTACAGCAGATGCTAAGAAAATCTGTTGTCTTTCGATACGACCAAGGTCAGCACGACCATCAATTTGCCATTGACCATCTTTCAAAACTTCAAAATAACGACTACGCGCATAAGCCAACGCTTGAGATTTATCAAGGGTGTAGCAACCAGCAGTTGGAACATCAAGTTTTGTTTTATAGTCACGTGTGGGATATTCAAAACAAATATCCACGCCACCCAGTGCGGCAACAATTTCCTTAAACGAAACAAAGTCAATTTCTAAATAATGGTTTAACGGAACGCCCAAACTCTCTTGGATCGTTCTCACCAGGGCATCGGCTCCGTATGAGTACGCGGCATTCAAACGATTTTTTCCGTGATCAGGAATCTCCAACCAAAGGTCGCGAGGCACAGAGAGAATGGAGACCGTGTCAAGAACGTTGTCCACATGCAAAATCATCACCGTGTCACTTCGTCGGCCATCAACTGTTCCAAAGTGTTCGGTCTTCAACTCATTTGCATCAATGCCTTCGCGACTATCACTCCCCACAAGTAGATAATTGACAAATGGACCCTCTTTATCGGCGAGAATTCCATTCAGCTCATTGGCCCGATGAACATTGGCCTCTTGTTGCTGGGTGGCCACAACTAGCCCAACTGCAGAAATCAAGACGAAGAACAAGCCGATGCTGACGGTGTTGATGCTCGTGAAAATATTGCGTCCGCTACGAGCCTGCGGCTTTGACAAAGACATGCTTAGAAACTATTAGATTCGCCGCGCTGCGTATGGTCAATCAATAAAAGCAAGCTAGGAAAACCTAACGAAGATGCACTATGTCACCGATATCGAGTGAACTCCTCGCGCCTTGCGAATCCTCAACCACTAGACGCCCATCAGCCTCAACATCAACTGCGCGACCTTCAAGAAACTTATTCTGCGGCAGTTCGACACGGATATCTCGTTGCAGCGTTGACAAATTGACACGGTAGCGCTCGTGCAACTGCGTCTGGTCGAGCGCCAGCAACACATCCATCTCTTTCAATAACAATCCGAGAACAGCATCTCGATCAACATCTGTGTTGTCAGCAAACTCCGACAAGCAGGCAGCTTCATGGGGCGCCCAAGCAACATTGAGGCCGAGTCCAACAACCACGAATTGTGGTGTTGAGAGCGACTCACCAGAACTGGTCGCCGTTGTACCCAACGGACCAGCGGCGGACAAGATGCCCGCCAATTTTCGACCATCGGCCAATAGATCATTGGGCCATTTCAATTCCACGGCGACACTGCTGGCACCTTTGCTCAACACCTGCAAGCAGGCCGACTGTGCCGCCAAAGCCACTGCATGGGTGAGAGCGTGAGGAAACTGAGGGACAGATCGAAGCAATAAACTGACTAAGAGGTTTGCTCCAAGGGGAGCCTCCCAAGTGCGGTCAAGGCGACCGCGACCTGCTGATTGATGGTCAGCCACCAGCACAAGGCGATCAGGGGCACCCTTGCGACCAGCCGTCACAAGGTCATCATTTGTGCTCCCGGTCGTCGAAATCCAGCGAACAGTCCAAGAATCAGAGAAATTCCCGATTTTTTTCCCAAGAAATGGAGATCCTGGCAAGTTCTCGTCATTTGAGGTCGCATTTGGGGTCTCCATCAGACCAACATTGTAACTTGTGTC
>CALGTP010000714.1 GCA_937902105.1 uncultured Actinomycetes bacterium | reverse complement strand
GGCTTTACGGACAGATGATGAGGGGGAGGTCCGACATTCTCTGAGCGTGCGTTGTAAGGACGAAGGTATTCCACGTTGACGATATCATGCAATTGCTTGAATCGTCCTGTGGTTTCAATCTTAACTGCGTTCTTGCCACGGAGTTCCAGTATACGGAAAGGGCCGACAAACTTCGGACTGAGCTTGCGACTCGGCAACCGTAACGTAATATTTTCCGTAGATAGGAGCACTTCGTCACCCACTGCATACTCGTGTGGTCGCGTCAGCAAGGCATTCCGCACACGTTGTCGTTGCGCAGCCTCCTGTAAACTAGCACGTGCCTGCTTCAAATTCTTCAAAGTGTCAAAACCGAGCGAGAAGGCCAAATCCCCACCCGATGAAGGACCATTAGAATCGTTCTCACCCCCCTCCAGCACAGAGTCCCACGGAGCACGAGGGGCCTGGGCGAATTGGAGAATGAAGGGAGAAAAACCAGTAGAAGCGTTGACGGTGGAATTATAAGCGAATTCGAAATGAACCAAAAACTGATCCCAATTGTCATGGCGCGCATTAACAAAACTGCGGAGAGCTTCAATAAGCGTCCGGTTAAAGCGCTCAGTCTGGCCATTAGACTGCGGATGATAGGAAGATGTCAATCGAATATCCGTCTGAAGAAGAGAAAAAAATTCAGTCCAAAAGGCACTGGTAAATTGTGGACCGTTGTCAGACAAGAGAACACGAGGCATGCCTTGGCTGCGAAACACGGTGCGAAAGAAAATCAATGCCAGATCGCGCGCAGACGCGGTCTTGGTACACGGTTCAATGTACACGCGTTTAGTCAGGCGATCTGTGAAAACAACGATGGCATCGAAACCGGTCTTAGTCGCGGGGAACCCGCTAACAATATCGAGGGCCATCACATCGAATCGACGAAAGGGAACGTCTGAAGGACGTGGTACGCCTCGAGTATTGCGGGTGTAGGCCTTATTTCGTTGGCAATGCTCACATGACTCGATATACGCTCTGACACGTTCCGCCATTTTGGGAAAGTAAAAACGCGTAGCCATAAGGGCGTACATCTTCGCTGTACCTTGGTGCATTCCCAAAGGCAAATCATGCATGACGCGCAGAATAAGGTTGCGCTGCGATGAAGGCACACAAACGCGTAGGGTATCACCGTCACGATGCAGGAGTAGGCCGCGCTCATTGATGGAATACTCCGACCACGTATCATGCGTTTCCTGAAGCGGGAGGCCCTTGATATCATCATAGATCTTCTTGAAGTCTGGACAATCAGCGTAAGCTGCCACAAATGTGGTGATATCAGTTTGAGCCTCAACAACGGAAGCCTCTTGGAATCCGTGTTCGAGCATGGGATCATTGACAACACCTTCTGGCAATCCTGGCTCAATAGCATGTCGTGCAAATTCGGCTAACAACGTGTCACAGGTCGACGATTGGCAGTGACGACACACAGGCTCAGGCTGCTTCTCTGGAAGTGGCGTGGGAGCGTGAAACAAACGAATAGGTGTTGGCAAAAGAGACGAGCCAGGCTCGCGTCCGACATCCGTAACTGTGGACGTCAGATAAAACTCCGTCACGTCGACGTCAGTGAACAAAGCATGAAGTAAAAGATCTTGCTCCATGAGTCTCAGATTCGTAAAGCGAACATTCAAATTTGCGAAGCGGACATCCATATTGCCGTGGTCTGGCAGAAGATGCTCGTAGCTAGGACCATTCGGGTCTGGGTATCGACTCAACCCGTCAGCGACGACATTCTTCTCGCCAGCAATATGTGCAATCTCCGTCATGTCGAACTCAGAAAGCACTACCAACCACCGTTGACGCTGCCCTACGACCTCGGGCTGCGTCATTAACCATCGTAGCGACGAATGGTCGGTATGCACCTTGAATTTGATTCCCAGTAAATAATGTCGAAAATGAAGAACACCATCCCGGAGACCCAAGAGCTCCTTGTCGTAGGTAGCGTAATTCTGCTCAGCAGAGTTGAGTCTTCGACTGTAGTATCCAATGGGGTGGCTCTCACCGCGAGCATCGATCTGTTGAAGAACTGCACCAATGCTGAACTTGGAAGCATCCACGAACAATTCAGTCGCCTTCTGACTGTCGAAGTAACTCAGAACGGGTGCTGATGTAAGCGCCGACTTGAGCGCCGCGATGGATTCAAGGACCTCAGCTGAAAAGGGCACCTTGAACGCATCCTTCTTCATCAAGTCGGTGAGAGGCTGAGCAATCCCGGCAAAGTTCTGAATGAACTTACGGTAATAGGAGCACAAGGAAACGAAAGCACGCACCGCTTTCAGGTCGGTGAGCTCCGGCCAATTCTTGATGGCTTCAAGTTTTGAAGTCTGCTGCGATATACCCTCCTCTGACAAGACGTGCCCGAGAAAGGCACCATGCGTACGGAAGAATTCACACTTGGCGGGCTGTATCCTCAGCTTGCTCGCCTCCATGGCGCCGAGCACCATTCGTAAATAAGCT
>CALGTP010000713.1 GCA_937902105.1 uncultured Actinomycetes bacterium | reverse complement strand
TGCGGGAGGGGCGCCTGCAGGGCCTTCATTGGTGTCCGGCGCGGTGCGAGCTGGGCAGGTCGTCATGCGGCGTAAAGAGTATCACTGTCGCCAACCACTTCCGCGGAAAGTCACGACGACAGGTAGTCTTTGGAACACAATGGCCAGGAAGAGCGACATGGGTTATAAACAATGGCAGGGACGCAACGGTCAGGCGAATAGCAGCAGTGCTGGGTAAAACCGGCTCCACGGAAGCACTACTCGCCAGGCTGAAGCACCGGAAGTGGGACAAGACAAGATCACTCCTCGAGACAGGACATCGAGAAGGGAAGGAGACACCCGAACGGACCAAGGGGGGGAAGACGGAAAGTACTCAGAGACGGGTGAGAACGACGGAGGCAATGGAACGGATTAGGGTGGCTACATTCTCTACGCATCGTAGTTTGAATTCAATGCATCCTTTTGTGTGCACGCGTGGTGCTAGTGATGAAATTTGGCAGATTCCAGGTTTCAAAAAGAGACTACTTGAAGCTAAACGACGATGGCTCTACTTGCAGGGGGAATGGGCAGGAGCTAAGGCCGTGTCCGGCGATTGGACACTGAAAGGTGGAGTTCAAGGCGCATGGAGAGAGCCGGTATGGGAGGCTGTTGGAGAAGTAGCGCTGGTGCAGCAAGCCCTACTGCAGCACGACAAGGAGCTCTTCTTGCATCGGATACGTAACGCTGGGCACATCGGCTTGAGTGGGATTGGCGATATGATTTCACGGGAGGATGAGAACGCAACAGAAA
This sequence comes from uncultured Actinomycetes bacterium, assembly GCA_937902105.1. Taxonomy (GTDB): domain Bacteria; phylum Actinomycetota; class Acidimicrobiia; order Acidimicrobiales; family Ilumatobacteraceae; genus Casp-actino8. The sequence continues at coordinate 5,250 of CALGTP010000713.1, read as the reverse complement.
AGGAAGCTGTATGTAGAATAGGCGTACAGGATTGGATGTTCTGGCTCGAGCAAGAAGCTAAGTGGGAGAGGCCGAGGCTAGAGGGGAATGTTGCGTCATGGAATGTTGGACCTTTGGGATATGCTCTATCTCAGCAAGGTATTCAAGAGACCTTACAGCACGGCTTCGCGATCGTCATGCTTCAAGAGGTGAGCTTCCCACCAGGAGCTGAACGTCGGGTGCGGAAAGAACTGAAGCGTGCAGGGCCCGATTACATGTGTCTGATGGAGATGGGCAGACATCGAGGGTGGGAAGAAGAGTCTGATGAGTCAAAGAAGACTGGGCATGGATGGCACTCGGGCAAGCAATATGCTGTCGTAACCTTCTTGCACAAGGCATATTTCAAAACGTCATCGAAAAAAGAATGGAACACGACGGACACGAGACAAGGCCTACGGCACATGACGGAGGGCAGGGTGCTTTGGGCAGAGGCGCTCACACATGCGGGTAAATTAATCCATGTTGTCAATGTGCATCAAGCGACGTCTGCGCAACATAAACTCCAGCAGCGGGTTCTGCAGACGCTACGGGGTAAGTTAAGCCAACAACCACATGCGACGATCATGGCAGGCGACTTCAATGCTGATCCAACAGGTAGCCGGATCGGTTATGCACAATCCAATGCTGAGCACATGCAACAGGTGGATGAGACACTCCGAAGATTCGCACAGGAGACGCGTGGAACCTTAGTGTCACCGAATACGGGATCGTGGCAGGAGACGCACACAGGGAAAACGGCGAAATTGGACCACGTGATTCTCTGGAACATAGATGAACAGGAGGTGGTAGAGGGACGAGCTGACTGGATAGGTCACCAGCTACATGATCATGCAAGGGTGCAATTCTGTGTCGCAAAGGAACTGCTGCAAAGAACTAAGAAACTGGAAGAGGGCGGCAAGTTCGAACCGAGATACACGCTTGATGAGTGGGTAATGGCAGCTCCGACGCTAGAAGGTAACATGCGCGAATGGGTCTCAGACGTGACGGGGATGGTGCAGAGGGGTGAAGGCGATGCAGGAGAAGTTAGCAGCCAGCTTTTGCGGCGACGCGATGACATCATGAAGGGTTTACGAAAAAGTAACACGCCTGAACGGAAACGTCACGAAGGAAGGATGCCACATCGGAACAAAGCACAAGTTCGAGCAATGCGGGAGCTAGCATGCGCCGACACAGCGCTACGAGAAGGTGTCCGAGGCCAGAGGGGCACTTTGGCGCAGGAACTGTGTCTAGCGGAGGCACAAATCGGTGGGGAACTGGGACTAACTCACGAGGAACGAATATTTCTCTTGGGGTCGATGGAATGGCAAAGGTTCTTACAGGCTCGGGTTGCAACGAGAGAAAAGGCACTCAAGAACATTATGCAGCGGCAGGTTGATGAGAGCCGGCGCGCTATGGATCGACAAGCACGAAGGGAATTTCTGGAAGATCACCAAGGGACGAGCAAGTTCACGGGGAAACGCTCGGAGGGGATGACGCCAGAACAACTCCATTGGGAGGCCACGATTGGAGCTCAATGGATTCTCCGTGGAAGACAGCCCGACACGGAGTTATGGGATGAGCGACGAAAAGCATTGATTCAAACATGCCCCTCAGCGCATGTGCGGATCGAGGAAGGACAGTTTTGTGTGGTAGCTGTGGACTTCAAGCCGCAGTCAGCTACACAGGCGGAGACGCTAATCGAGACGGCGGTGTGGGGATGGTGGCGTCGAAAAGCGCAGATGCGGATGACGGAGTACGCACGTTTGTTAGGACAGGAATGGTCTAAGCAAGAGAGATATCCGGGCGAACACGGCGTGTCACGACAGCTGCAAATGAAGGTCGCAGAGTCAATGTGGCGCTCCCAGGGAGTCCAAAGTGAAAGAGGAGACATCGGCTGTGAGGGCCAACGAGGAGACAAGGGAGTCATCTGGCAGGCGCAGGGGGAAACAGCATCGTCTGACATGCGGGAGTGGATCGACCATCTTGAACAGGTGGACTTGCCTGAACGATACTGGTGTACAGTAGAGGTGGAGGAGGGCAGTAGAGATCTCATCATACGGCAGGAAGATACAGGCGTAGCTTGGATATTCGACAGCATGTCCGGCGCGGTTCGACAGCTGGATGCTGATCAGATGGCAGGACAACATGTGAAACACAAGCAAATCCAGCAGCACTCAAGTGCAGTGGTGTATCCTCTTGAAGCGGCAAGATGGTTGGTGGATCACACGAAGTTACCTCAGGAGCCGGATACGGTGGCAAGGGTCATCACTGTCACAGTGGACTGTCTGGAGGACGTGGGCTGCGCACTGCTCGAGATGCAGCGATGGGGTGATGAAGGCGTTGTTCATAGAAGCCTGCTCAGAAGTGTAGGGCCCTGGAGGCAGAGAAATATGTCGGTGGCATGGGAGCTTTACTTCCAGGAACAAGGACTAGCACCACATATTCGATGTGAACATGGACAGTGCCAGGCTGATAAGCCAATGATCGTTACGGCAAGGCGGTGCGCGGACGAACTAGGAGGTGAAGAGGGCGGACGTAGGCTAATGGGGTTTTGTGACCAATGTTGGCGGGAAACCAGCTTCCGACACGGTAAGGATCAAGTAGCGGACATGGCCTTCCTGCAAGAAGCCGGGGTTTTTCTTCACAAAGTTAGTAGGGACGACGGACGACGGTTGAGGGGTGTGCTCACAAAGCACGAGTTCAGGAAGTTCATCAGTAGTTGTCTACGGAGTGGGAAATCGGCAGGGCCTGACAAGCATGTGAATGAATCCGTCAGAACAATGTCAGAGGAGCAGTTGGAGCTAATTAGGATGTGGGCGAATGAAATCTTGACTGCAACAGGGCCTGCACGTATCATGACGATACATGAAATGGAAGGACATATCAGCCTGCTGCACAAAGGGGGAAGCACATCGGACAAGGCGAGCGACTGGCGTCCTGTAGTTCTGTTAAATTGTACAAATCAGCTGGTTATGCATGTACTAAATGCAAGGCTACGGGATGTTGTCGAACGAGCAGACATTTTGGAACCGGGACAAGCTGGGGGAAGGAAAAGTCGGGGGACAGATCTGAACTTATGCAAGTTGGTGTGGACGATGCAGGAGGCGCAGAAGCAGAAACGTACCGTCGTGCGGGTGGATGTGGATTTCAAGAATGCCTTCAATGCAATGAGTCAAGCGGCGCTGTGGGCAGTAATGGAAGAGTTGAATATTCCGGATGTAGATCTATTGAAAGCTCTGTACGCCAATGCAACAGTGCGGCTAAAACCAGGCGGAGGCGAATCCAATGATGACGTTAATGGAGCAACAATAACATTTGATACTGGGGTGGCGCAGGGCAGCGCTCTGTCCCCACTTCTTTTTCTGATCTTCATGAACACCTTGCTACGACTGCTGTCGGCGAAAGGGCGAAAGATGGGCATTTCACACGGCTTAGAAGGTGTGGACCAGTTCAATAACATGGCTTTTGCGGATGATCTATCGCTGTTTGCTCAGTCCACAGGAGACATGCAGGTTTTGCTCAACGAGGTGCAGAAGTTTGAAGAATGGAGTGGTCTCAAAGTGAATCGTAACAAAACGTGTGCACTAATCGCTGGAGCACGAGGCAATATAGCACAGCAACAGACGGGGTTGTCCTACAATGGCTCCGCGATACGAATCCTGGGATGTGATGAGGCCTGTCGATATCTGGGCTTGTGGAGTACAGCTAATGGCGACATGAGCGCAATGAAAGAACGAGTACGAAACAAAACTCAGGAAGCCATTGACCTCATGAAGCATCATCCGCTGACGCCGAAGATGGCGATCGAGCTCTTTACTAGCATTGGGATAGGAGCATTTCGCTATTCAGCGGCAATAGTGCCATGGACATGGGCTGAACTGCAAGATCTCGGCAAGATGTGGAGACAGGGGTACAAGTTAGCATGGAAACAGCCGTTCTCAGCGGCAGGTGATTTCTTCATACTGCCCAAGCACTGTGGGGGATTGGGCCTGAGAACGCCGCTCGAGATTATGACACAGGAGTTATACAGACACATACAGCGTTGCTTGCAACACGAGGATGTAACGCTTCAAATCACATTACGAGAGTTGGAGGAAGCCAAGACGGGGAAACTCTGTAAATCGTTTGAAGACCTACAGGACGAAATGGAGCTATGGAAATGGGATGACGTGAGAGGCAATCGATGGACGCGGTTATCAAAATGTGCGCAGCTGCTTGGAATCCGGATCGAGGGGCATGATGTAGGAGAGAATGATGAGGAGCGAGTAAGCTGGGCTGAAGCGACACGAAGCATTCGTCGGCTTCGAAGCAGACTACACGACATGCAATGGTCGGAGGACCAGTGGAGCGAGGAGGTTTGGAATGACAAAGAACAGAGTAACACCGCGCAGATGACTCAGAGGCAGTGGAAGTTACTGTGGAGGGGGGAAGAAATGTTTCGGAAACATACCAAGGCACTGGGCAGAACGGGGGTTGATGTATCACAGGCGCCGCAGGAGCCGTATCTTGTTCACAAGAAAGCCATATGCTTGCCTCCCATGCTACGTGACAGACGAGAGAACACGGTCGGCAAGCAGACCTTTCGCATACTTCTACCACTCAACCTTTCGGGTGTGAAGGAGGAGGAGCGGAATTGTTTACAGGAATGGTTGGACTTGGTAGACTGGAGGGAGTCGCGAGTGCGCCAGCAGACGGCTCGGCAAAGTACTGGCTTGTGGCTGTACACGGGAGCACAGGTCAACGGGGATAACAAAGTAAAGGGCAGCGCTGACAGAGACACACGACGTAACGCTGAGGGGGAGCGGAACGTCAAGATACCACGGGATCGCTGTGAAACATTACGAGCTATAATAAGACAAGAAGACCATGCCGGCGATCAAGCGGTCGCGATTGAGCGAGCATTGGACGACTTAGACGATAACAATGATCCGGAACGGATGATATTCGGGATGGTGGCAACGTTATGGAATGGGACAGTGGAGGCGGAATTCTTGCGAGCACTTTGGCTCCGGTGTAAGAATAGGCTTCCAGAAGAGTGGCAGGCGATCAAGGAGATCGATGAGGGTCATCTGGAAGGAGCAGGTCACTGTCGACAATGGTGTCTTGAACTTGTGGAGCTGCTAAACCAACATTGCGAGCGGTGTAGCGGTTGTCAGGAGCGGAAGCATGTGCGATGTGTGGGGTGCGGGCTACGACGGTGCCGCAAGTGTGCACACGAGACGGGGGAGTGTG
>CALGTP010000712.1 GCA_937902105.1 uncultured Actinomycetes bacterium | reverse complement strand
GGTCCATCAATGGCCGCCAAGGTGACACAATCCAATCGTCCAAAGCCGTGGAGAACTGCCAATAGGGTCTCGGTAAATTCTCCAAGCTCAACCCCGCCCAAATCTGCGCCACTACAAAAGGCTGGTGGGGTGCCCGTGAGCAGTAGAACTCTGGCGCCACCTCGGGATGCTGATTCTTGGGCCTGCCGCAAATCCAGCAATGTCGCCAGGTCAACAGCATTTCTCTTCTCGGGGCGATCAATGACCACTTTGCACACTGAACCGAACCATTCCAGAATAATCGCCACGACACAACGGTAGCCCGTAGATAGCGCACGGCTCTCTCCCCCGTAGGCTCTGAAGTGCTATGTCAACGCAAAATCACTCATACCCGCACACCGATCCAGTGCGCCAGCGTCGTGCTCTGATGACTCGTTGGACCCAACGCGCCAATCGTGTTGGCTATCTGTTATTTGCGGCCGCCATCGTCTTATTTATCGTGGCTTTTACTGGAGATTTCAATGACACTATGGTCACCCTGATTGTCATCTGCATGACCATTGGTTCGATCTTGTTAGCGCCAGCCATCGTCTTGGGCTACGGACTCAAGGCCGCTGAAAAAGATGATCTGGCTCAAGGCCGCTGAAATGATTTTTAACAATCGCCATGCAACTTTGAGGACATCATGTCTCTGAGAATGCCGGCCGCTGAAAGACGTGAACAGTTGCTCGCCGTCGCGCTTGATGTCTTCGCAGGCGAGGGTTATCACCAAACATCAATGAATCAAATTGCCGAAGCAGCAGGAATCACCAAACCAGTTCTGTATCAACATTTTGTATCAAAACGTGAGTTGTATCTGGCCCTCATCGAAGAAGCCGGTGAGCGCCTTCTGCAGATCATCACTGCTCCGAGCATCACCGAGACAAACGGTCGCCGACGAGTTGAACTCGGATTTTTGGCATACTTCCAATGGGTCTATGACGATCACGATTCGTTCCAATTGCTCTTCGGTGGTGGATCGCGACGAGATGCCGAATTCACCGAAGCCGCCGGCAAGTTTCAATCGCTGGTGGCAGACGCCATTGAGCCACTGATCACCGCCGATATTGACACCGAGCACCGCCGCACTTTGGCTCACGCAATAGTCGGACTTGCCGAAGGGGTTTCGCGGCGCCTCATTCGCTTGGGCAACGACTTTGATCCTGAATTAATCGCTCGTCAAGTGAGCGAACTGGCTTGGGCTGGACTTCG
>CALGTP010000711.1 GCA_937902105.1 uncultured Actinomycetes bacterium | reverse complement strand
ATGGTGGAAAGCCAGCCCACTGGTATCCCCAGAAGAGCAGCGCGATCACTGCGCTCAGCGGCGGCACGAACAGCAATGCCGACTTGCGTTTTCGAAAGGAACAACCCCACCGCAATCATTGCCAGCGGAGCAAGGATCATGGCAATGAAATCATTGGCGTTCAAAATGAACGTCCCGACGGTGAGTTTCCAGGCGACAGGGGGCGGAATCCTTTCGGAAGCCGCTACTTCGTCCCATAAACGGGGCAAAATAATTGCCAATACGCTCAGCAGTTGAGTGATACCCAAAGTTGCCACGGTCAGCACTAGCCGCGGAGAACGCACGAAGCGCCGCACGATCGCCAATTCCACGATGGCCCCTAGAACAACCGAACTGATGAGACCGACACCGAGTCCAAAAAGATACGGCAAGCCATTGAACACGATCAGGCCGACTGACAAAATCGCTGGCACAAAACCTAGATCCGCCTGAGCGAAGTTGATCACTCTGTTGGCTCGATAGACCAGGGCCATTCCCACAGCCAAGAGTGCCGTCAGCAACCCGAGCACGACCCCGCGAATGAAGGCCCCCGCCGGTAGCCCAAAAAAGACCAACTGCACGGCTACAAGAGCGAATGCAGGTGTTAAAGGTGTCAAAGTACGACGAAGATCGGAGAATGTTTTACCCACCTCTCCCCCTCCGCCTGTAAAAAACGCCGCAACATCTGAGTTATCGCATATCTTAACCCGCCTTATGGCTAGCACAGCGACCCTCATGGATGTTCATTGGGTCAAGCCACAAGTTATGTCAGTTAGTATGCAAGTACTTACAACTAGTTAGGGTCAAGATATGGGAACAGTGCGCCGTCACATTTATATAGATGCCCCAGCCGACGTGGTCTGGGACATCGTCGGAGCACCTGACCGTCTCCACGAATGGTTCCCCATTGATAGCTGCGAAGTCGTTGGTAACAAGCGATGGATTAACCTGCCGAGCGGTTTGCGCTTTGAAGAAGACATCGTCACCCTTGATCACGACCTACGTCGTTTTCAATATGCGATTGTCAACAATATGATCGTCACTCACCATCTCGCCACAGTTGATGTCATAGCCGACGGGGCAGATCGTTGCATCGTGATCTATGCAACTGACATTGAGCCCGAACCTATGGGACTAGTGATCATTGGGGCTGCCGGATCTGGTTTGAAAAAATTACAAAGTATGTTCTCGCCTGTGAATGGAGTTAGTTAATGGGACGCAAAATATTATTTATCACCACCGACCAACAGCGCTTTGATGCACTCGGTTGTAATGGTGGTCTGATTGCCCGCACTCCCAACATCGATGCCCTGGCAGCACACGGGATCAACTACAACCGTGCCCACCCACAAAATGTTGTGTGCATGCCTTCGCGCTCAACCATGATTACTGGTCAGCACGTGTCCACCCACGGCGTGTGGATGAACGGAGTTCCACTTCCTGTCGATGCCCCGAGTGTGGCGAGCACCTTGCACGATGGCGGATATAAAACGGCGCTCATTGGCAAGGCCCATTTTGAACCTTTCCTTGACCCATTCTTGCGCTTCGCTGAAAATCAATTGGCGGCCTCGGGCACGCACTCGCTTATTGAAGACGGATATCTACATCGTGGTTTCGACCACATGGAATCAGCCGCTCACGGTGGCATGGGAACGTTTCACTATGCCCAATGGTTGATGAAAAATCATCCAGAGGCGGTTCCCATGTACTACCGCGTGCTGGATATGGAACTACAGGTCAGTGCCCTCGGTGGCACCAACACTGGCGCTCCCCAAGCGCACATCAATAACATCCCGCGCGAGTGGTATCACACTGATTGGGTTGCCGATCGGGCCATTGCTTGGCTGGAGTCACTTGACCCCGATGCCGATTGGTTTTGCTGGGTGAGTTTCCCCGATCCACACCATCCGTGGGATCCTCCAGCATCTGAACTACACCGCGTGAATTGGCGCGATGTAGATCTTCCTGTTGGGTTCCCAGTGGATCGCGCTCAACGCGAAGCGATTCTTGATGCCAAACCGGCGCAGTGGCGCAAATGGTATGACGGAGATTTCGTCTCCAACTATGAAGCACCGCGGCGATGGGTCCCGAACACTCTCACCGAAGACCAAGTTCGCGAAATCAACGCTCTGACCCATATTGAAAACGAACTCATTGACGAGGCCGTTGGGCGTTTGATGAAGCATGTTGAAAGCCGGGGTTGGGGCGCTGACACAGATGTCTTGTTCTCCACTGATCACGGTGAATTCCAAGGAGACTTCGGATTGTTGTTCAAGGGCCCGTACCATGTTGATTCGCTGATGCGCGTTCCACTGATTTGGCGACCAGCGCCCTCCGCGGGCGTTGATCCAGCAACCGTGACCGCACCTGTTGGACACGTTTCTCTAGCGGCTACTTTCTGTGAGATTGCCGGCCTCCCCCAACCGGCTTACGTTGACGCACCACGACTTCCCGTGAATGACGAGGATGCCAGATCTCTTGGTCACGAACGAGTCCTCACCGAATGGGACAGCGTTCTGTTCGGCAAAATCGTGGGATTGCGAACGATCTGTCGCGATGGTTGGGTGGCAACTGCCTGCCTACCTGGAAGCCTGCACAATGGGACCGAAGGCGAGTTATACAACCTGGCTAATGATCCCCTGCAACAGATCAACCTGTGGGATGACAGCGCTTATCGCTCAACACGAGATGACCTTCTCGCCGATATGTGGGACAGTCTGCCGACTCCCGACGCCGTGCGTCGCGAGTGTGATGCACCGGTCTAAGTCCAGACCAGATATGGCTTGACCCTCCATACGAGCACCTCGCCGTTTTCTCCTGGGCCGCGCCCACATTGTTGGGACTTGAACCCAACGAGAAAAGAGGACACAATGGCACTTGATGAAGCAGGACGTTTTCGTATTACTACCAAACTTGCCGACACCCTCGGCCAAGACGACGCTGCTGCCCTAATGGAGACGATTCCTCCCTTCGATTGGCATCAAATCGTAACGAAGACCGATCTCACAAACGCCGTCAAAGATTTGGCCACCAAGTCCGATATGGCTCTTGAGTTCAGCACTCTTCGCGAAGAGATGGGCATTAAGTTTTCGCAAGTCGACACTGGCTTCGCGCGGGTTGACGCTGGCTTTGCACGGGTTGACGCGCAATTCGACCAAATTGACGCTCGCTTCGACCAAATTGACGCTGGCTTTGCACGGGTTGACGCGCAATTCGCCCAAGTCGCAATCAGGTTTTCGCAAGTCGATGCACAATTCGCCCAAGTCGCAATCGGCTTTGCACATGTGGAGAGTCGTTTCTTCCAAGTCGACGCGAAACTATCTGACCTCAGAACCGAGCTGCACAAGACTTTGCGCGTTCACTTTTTGGCGCTGATTACGACAATGGTAGCTATGAACACCATGATGGTCTCGATAGTCGCTCTGCTCAGATAGCAAATATCTAAACGGTCAATTAGTCCAAAGACGATCTGCCGTCGCTACATTTTCAGAGATGACATCCGTCATCGACATCTGCAGAGCAGCAACAGTGAGCTTGCGCATCATTTAGGCAACAGCTAGAGCACTCATCAGACGCGCTGCAAACTCTTCGCTATGTGCTTCAATTTTTGCACGATGCAAAGCCATGCCGCCGATGACATCGGCACCTAAACGATTGACCGACTTTTCCATCACCCCAAGTGTCTTGCCCGGATTCAAAGCGAAGGTACAAAAAGTGGCCGCACGCTTGCCAGTGATGGCAGGTAGAGCATTGATATTGCCGATACCCCAAGGACTTTGACCGACGATAAATGCCCCGTGCACCCAGGTGCCGACCACGATCAGATCAGCGGCCTGCAGGGCTAAATGATCGGGCTTCTTGACAGGGTCGAGACCAGTAATCGTCCAACCTTCCTGCTGCAGATTGCCGGCGATGAGTTCGGCAGCCTTCCATGTGTTCCCCGTGAGGCTTTCAACTAAGAGTGCAACTTTCATACTCCGATTCAACCATGCGCGATGGGTCAGGGCGAAGAATAGGCTCAGACTTTTTTCAGCGGGGCCCAGGCCAGCAACAGATGCTTGCGGCCTTTTTCACGGAAATTGACCACGGCCTCGGTTTTATCCCCCGAACCAGTGATGTCAATGACGATGCCCTCACCAAAAACGGCGTGTTCAACACTATCCCCGACGCGCAAACCAATTTCCTGAGTATTTGTCTGCTGTGGCGGACGGTGAGGGGTTGAACGTCCTGCGGCTAAAGCCGCATCAACCTGGCGCTCACGAAACTCGTCATCGGGGTCAAAGGAACTAACTTTTGTACGGCCCCAATCATCATCTCGTGTGAGGCGCGCTGTGGAACGATTTTTGACGTTGCCTTCGTGCTGCACCAAGGTATCGGGGATCTCATCTAGGAATCGTGACGGCGGGTTGTACTGAGTTGATCCAAACTGTTGTCGGCTCCAAGCATGAGTGAGGAACAATCTTTCACGGGCACGAGTAATGCCGACGTAGGCCAAACGTCGCTCCTCTTCAAGTTCTTGAGGGTCTACTAAGGCGCGGCTGTGCGGGAATAAACCTTCTTCAACACCGACGATGAAGACCACTGGGAACTCAAGACCCTTGGCGGCATGCATCGTCATCAGCACTACCTTTTCATCATCACCGAGGTCATCGCTATCGGCCACAAGTGAGACCTGTTCGAGAAACTCATCAACTTTGGCGAACTCTTTGGCCGAAGAAACCAACTCATCAAGATTTTCTAAGCGACCAGCAGCTTCAACAGAATCATCGGACTCAAATTCGGCGCGATACCCAGACTTCTCCATCACTGCCTCAAGTAATCCGCCTGGACTTTGTTCTTCCTGAGTGGATACTTCTTCAATCACTGCCACAAACGACTCAATGCCCCGACGTGCTGCACCAGAAACACCGGCTTCTTCGGCCCGCCGCAGGGCTTCGTAGAAAGGGATGTTCTCTTGACGAGCGAATTCGTCCAGTCGACTGACACTTGTATCGCCGACCCCACGCTTTGGCATATTCAGCACGCGCTTGATACTGACCTCATCCGATGGATTAGTGAGCACTCGCAAGTAGGCAACCGCATCTTTGACTTCACGACGGTCATAAAAACGTGTGCCACCAACCACTTTGTATGGAATGCCGAAGCGCATGAGAATTTCTTCAACGACCCGGCTCTGTGGATTGGTGCGATAAAAAACAGCCATATCGCCCCAGGTGCGACCCGATGAACGCAAGGTCTTCATTGT
>CALGTP010000710.1 GCA_937902105.1 uncultured Actinomycetes bacterium | reverse complement strand
GAACAGTGTTCTATGTTAGTTGCCCAAGAGGCGTCACACACTGCGCACACACATATAAAAAACAGGTTCCAGAGAATAAAACGGCTAGTTTGACTGGGTGGATAAAATCGAACAACCTGTGTTTATCTGTACATTGATTAACCTACCTCCCCCGCTATGCGTGCAGCTCAGGCGAAGTATGGATCAAACAGTTCTGCAAGGGCGACTTCCAAATATGAGTTTGGCATCGACAGCAGACCACTTCCTGGACCACCTATCCCAACTTCACGAAGCCAAGCTTCGGTCATTGCTCAAGTCACTCAATGGCTACACCATCAAAGTGGGCACAACATGCAGTGGGATCGAAACAGGCGGGTTGGTTGTCGACCGAACGCTGGAGGTGCTGAACCGGCGCTTTTCGGTGGAGATGTCTTCCCGGCTAGAGTTTGCATTTGAGAAAGATGAGGGCAAACGGAATGCCATACGGAGCACACACGCCGGGAAGATCCAGCATCTGTACGCGGACGTAGTGGCATTTGGATCGGGGAAGGCTTACTGCTTCATATGTGAGCAAGAGGAAACTATTCCCAGAGTTGACCTGCTGATTACAGGCCCGGCATGTGTGAGCCTGAGCAAGCAGAGAGGGCCATCAGCCAAAGACTTTGCAGGGTGTTATGCCGACGGGACGGGGGAGTCTGGACTAACGTATGTGTGTGGCTACAAGCAAGCCATGGGACACACCCATGCCGTGGCATCTCTGTACGAGAATGTCAAGGATGCCACACATTGGATCAAGGACGCAGCGGGTGTAAAACAAGAGCCGCAAGTAAACGTAGTAGCAAGGGATATGAAAGCATTGGGTCACGTATTTGAGTACGGCGTTTTTAACGCAAACAACTACCTGCTACCGCAACGGAGACTGCGCACCTGGGGCTCGTCTGACTTAGCTGGGGGCCCTGACGAACATGATTACCAGCGCCTTGTGCGAATAACTATGGCGAACTTCATGAGTTCGTTGGTCTTCCCCCTCTCCAGTATCATGGACAGCTCTGTGCCCAAGAATCCTTTGTCAGGTGCCCGTCCCAAGGCCAACCTGAAATCAGCCAGGCAGCAGGCGCGCAAGCGCGTGCCCCACCTCGCTGACGACGTGTACATTGACACATCAGCATCCGAAGAATGGGGCCCCGAGTGGATGGCCGGAGCACTGACTTGCATTCGCCCATCGCATGGTATTTATTCCCTCAAGTACAAGAGGCATGTGACGCCAGGTGAAATGCTTGCCGCGCAGGGGATTTTTCCTGACGATTTCCCCCACCCCGCCGAGCTGCGCCAGCTCATTGCTACAAGTCCGCATCTTGCCCACGACCTAGCTGGCAATGCCTTTGCAACCACGCTCCTGCAATCCAAACTCTTGGCTTCATTGGTGCATGGGCATGGCTGGCGTGTTCTGGCGCGGTGCCACCAGGAGACAGTGCAGCAGCCACAGCAGACGGAGACGGCCAACGCAGGTGGCAGTAATGCGTCAGATCACTTAAGCAGGTTGCGGAAAAATCTGAAGAGGTTACCGCAGTCGAGCCCTCTGGATCAGCCCCAGTGTGAAAAGACCCGTGCTTCTGGCAGCGGCTCTCCTAGCGGCAGCAAGGTTCAGAAGCAGAGGCAGAAAAGGATCCGCCCGACTGAAGATCCCGACTCTCCTGCAGAAGCTGGTGCTGCCAAGAAGCAGCGAGGGTACAACCAGAAGGGTGATTGCATTTCCATATCCAAGAAGCTGGCTTTGATTAAGACGTGGATGCGTTACAAGGCAGACCCTGAGGTCAAAAACCCGGGCAAGGTCATGTCTGATTTCAAGATTCCCGGGTACTATGCTGGGTGCATGTCGAAGTCAAAGTGGCTGGGCAGCATGGAGACTTACAAATGGGAAGTATTCGAACAACAGTGCCCAGGTCTTGCTGCGATTGTGGACGAAGTCCCGAATTTTCTGCGCCCGTACTTAGATATCTCTACCAAAAAAGGCCGAGAGGACGTTTTGCCTATAGAGCTCACCGATGTAATGGATTCGCTTTGTTTATCCCACTGCGAGGCCGGGGTTGAGATGGATGCGACTAATGTCCAGAACATGTTGGAGATGGTCATCGCTGCGTGGAATGCGGAGGTAGAGAAATACAACGGGGACGTTCAAAAGGCAGCTGACGAGATGCTAGCCCGTGCTGATCAAGCCCAGTCGGCTGAGTTGGGCCAAATGGAAAAGGACTGCGTATCAGAGGGCAGCAGATGCAAAGCCGTGTCATGCAAAATGACAGCTTATAGTATCCTTGCGTTGACACGGAATTTCTGCAAGAAGTATGGTTACAGGCCCCATTTCCAGGACAAGCCAGGCAAGCACCTGGATCGGGAGCACCCAGCTATGAGGGCCTTCGTGGAGAACATCCAGCAGGTGCTGAAGAAGAAGAACATCGACCCACGCCTCATGTGTTATTGGGACCAAGTTTGGTCCGTGTTGTACCGGCCTGGGAAAAAGGTTTGGAAGAAGTCGAAGCCAGGAGAAGGCGTGACAGATGAGGTTGGATACAAAAAGAAACTGCAAGAAGCTGTGAGGCACGCCTTAGCTGGCACGGTGAGTGATGGACCATCTCCAGTTTGGCAGCTTCACCTCAAAGAACTTGGGGCCTATGCTTCCACAGTGGTTCCCCCAAGTTGGAGGCAGCCACATACTCTCACCACGATTACATGGAGCACGGGAAAGGTCGGCATTGCATTCGTCACGTTGGCTGAAGGGGCTTTGTCTGCAGAGAATATCGAGAGCCTTAACCAGAAATTCGAGGGCATTCTGCACGTCCGCTCTACGCACAGGCGCAGCCACATGTGGGATGGCGCGACGACGACGCGCTTCCTAGAGATATTGACCATTGAGCTGAGGAAGCGACGTCGTGAACTAGGTTTCCTCCAAGCAGACCAAGCACGGGCCTTGATATTCTGCGACAGGTGCCCAGCGCACCTGAGCAGAACATTCGTTGACATGCGAAGGCAGTGGGCTTTAGAGCAGAATGTGGAGCTAGTAGGGGCGGATTTGGATTCTGTTA
>CALGTP010000709.1 GCA_937902105.1 uncultured Actinomycetes bacterium | reverse complement strand
CGACCAGTTGGAGACCTCATAGTTCTTTAACCCAGCAGCAACCAACAAGTCATCGGCGACCTCATACATTTCTGCCTGAAGATCGTTATCGGGGTGACGCGCAGGATCATCGGCCAACGGAGTACCCGATTCAACCGTCAGTCCATACGCCGACACATGAGTTGGTTGCAATTCGAGGATTGAGCGCACAGTTGCCGACCAATCGGCGACTGATTCGCCGTGGACGCCATAGATGATGTCCAGATTGATATCCACAAAACCGGCGCGACGAGCCATATCTAGTGAGCGATGCACATTGTCAGGATCATGCGTGCGCCCCAACGATTTCAGGACATGGATCTGCATTGATTGCACACCGAAACTCAAACGATTGACCCCGCCTTCGATAAATCGTGACATCATCTCATCGGTGACATCATCAGGATTGCATTCAATGGTGATCTCGGCGTCACTCGTGACCGGAATTCCCGCTAAGACCCGAACCAAGTCCTCTGGTGGGACACGGGTAGGAGTTCCACCTCCGACGAAGATCGACGTTGCCCTCGGCATTGCGGCAGAAACCGCTCGCTCAATCTCTCTTGAAAGTGCTCTCAAATAATCTTCAATAATGTGATCGCGGTCCGTGAATGTGGCGAAGGCACAATAATCACAACGATGTCGACAGAAAGGAATGTGTACATACACCCCATAGCCAGCGTTTTCGGCGACTCCCATTAGTTTGTCTGCGATGGCTTGAAGAGTATGCCGAGGCTTTCAAGTCGTTTGCCCACATCGTCGGTTGGCGCATTGATCATCGCCGCAATCGCTCGCACGTCGTCGTTACGAACAGTGAGAACCTTGCCGTTAAAGTCGCCGCGTTGGACTTGAATCAGAGATAAAAAGCGCGACAACATGTCAAACTCCTGGCCCTTGAGCATCGCCAATTTCTGCAAATCAATCACTATTTTTTCGCTTACAACAACTGCCGATGCATCGCCCATCGAGTCATCTTGCGGTAGCAGTTGCTCAATAGCCACAAGATAAAACGTAGCCAAGCGTCGCAAGCGGGGCAATGAAATCGCCCGCTCTCCGCGCTCATAAGCACCTACTACCGACGCTTTGAACTCCTCATGTGATTGAAGTTCAACATCTTGAAGCGACATCTTCTTTTGCCGGCGAATTGATCGCAGACGGCCACCAACTTGGACATTAAAGGCAAGCGACTCAGCGTCATGTTCGTCAAAAGTTCTCTCCTCAGCCATGTTGCGCCCTTTGCTGACTCATCAATACTGCAGCGGCCACGGCGGCGGTCTCTGACCGCAAAATACCGCCAGGCAAACTCACACGTCGTTGGCTCAGGGCTAACTCTTGGTGAGTAAATCCACCTTCTGGTCCGATCACGATCACTGAAATCGTGGAGTCAATACTTTGACCGCCAGGTTCGGCAAAGGCCACATCTCGACCTTGTGAAGCAACGAAGGCTTCTAAGGAAAGAAATACTTTGTGTACCTGTGGAATCGTCACACTGCGACTTTGCATTGCCGCCTCGCGAGCAATCTTTTGCCAGCGAATTTGATTCTTAGATCCTTTGTCTTCGTCCCAGCGCACAATGCATCGCTCAGTGATCAGTGGCACGATGTGCTCGATACCTAGTTCGGTCAATTTCTGCACCACGAGGTCAGGTTTATCGCCCTTGGTCACTGCGAAAGCCACTGTCAAATCATGCGATTGTTGAGGTGCCTCGCGAATTTCCGAAGCCTCAATATCCAAAATGGTTGATTGGCGATATTGGCACATACGCCACGAGCCCCGACCATCGCTGGCTGAAACTACCTCGCCACCTCTCAAGCGCAGGACTTTACTGAGGTGATACATATCTTCTTCACTCAAGACTGGTTGAGTGAGGTCGGCCACAAAAACGTGGGCAGCGGCTTGGCGCCGCTCATTCATGAGAAAGCCGATTTTATTTTGGAAAACAAACTCTTGTCGGTCGGTGCGACTTCTTCACCACGTTGCTGAGCAAACAAGCGCAAAACTTGCGCCTCGTCATCGGTCAATTTGCTCGGCACGACAACCTTGATGATCACTCGCAGATCACCGCGTCCAGAAGCCTGCAGGCGTGGCACGCCACGACGACGCAACATGAATTCACGACCTGGTTGCGTTCCAGCGGGAATCAACAGTGTTTCATCTCCGTCAAGGGTGGCCAATTCAAGTGACACCCCAAGAGTTGCTTGGGCAATCGAAATTTCAACTTCAGTAATCAGATCAAAACCATCGCGCACATATCGGGCGTGTGGCTTGACTCGCAGGCGAACAAATAAATCCCCTGCTCCCCCACCCCGCTCACCGACTGCTCCGCGACCTGTGAGACGCATCGTTGAACCAGAGTCAACTCCCGCAGGTACATCAACAGCATAATTTTTTTCGGTAATCACACGACCCTTACCCGAACACGGTGCACACGGAGTGACAATTACTTTGCCGAAACCGCCGCATCGCGTGCAGGCCGACATGGTGACCATCTGCCCTAACAAACTTTGGCGCACGCGTTGCACTTGACCCACGCCGTTACATTGTGAACAAGTAACTGCTTGGGTTCCTGAACCTGCTCCGCTACCTGAGCAGTCCTCACATATCAAAGCAGTGCGCACATCAACCGAAATATTGGCTCCAAAAACAGCCTCTTCAAATGTCAGGTCAGCCGTGGTTTCCAAGTCCTCACCTCGTGGCGGACCAGTTGGACCGCGCTGTGAACCAAAGGGGCTTCCACCAAAGAAATTCTCAAAGATATCCCCGAGGCCTCCGCCTCCGCCAAAGAAATCACCGGCGCCGCCGCCACCGGAGGCACCTGCCTCACCGAAGCGGTCGTAACGAGCCCGTGAGTCAGCGTCAGATAAGACTTCGTACGCCCGAGCCACTTGCTTAAACTGCTCTTCAGCGGCCGAATCACCAGGGTTCGCATCCGGGTGCAATTGACGTGCCTTAACTCGATAAGCCTTTTTGATTTCATCCGCGGATGCGTTGCGATGGACTCCCAAAAGTTCGTAGTAATCAGCCATCATCGTTCTTTTTCTGTCCTGCCTCGTCAGCCTTCGCCGAGTCGACGCCCCAATCGATCTGAGACCACTGCAACGGTAGCGAGGGCTTGACGATAATCCATACGAGTGGGCCCTAAGACACCAACAGTTCCCATCTGTTCGCCATCAACAACGACGGGCGACACAACGACCGAGCAACTTGCCAAAGGCTCAATGCCATGTTCGGCACCAATCGACACACTCAACCCACGATCCAAAATATCGCGCACGAGCGTCACTACTAAATATTGCTGTTCCAAAGTTTGCAGAACCTGACGTACGACATCAACTGCATCAAAAGCGGAGGCCATTGAGGCGGCACCACCAACGTAGACAGAATCATCTGCACCGACATGACTGAGTGCCAACATCGCTCGACGACAAATATCATCCACGCCTTCATCGCCACTCGAGGAGATTTCGTTGCTTCCTGATAGTCCGTGTCCCATCATCGCCTGACGAAGATGCACAGTCGCCGCGAGCAGACGCGACTCCGGGATCTCAGTATCAAACTCAAGATGTTCACTTTCAACAGCCCCGTTTGACATGACGGCGACGACCATTGCTTGACGCGTCGACAAGCCCACAACTTGCACCGAACGAACTTCGGCCCGCTCAACTTTTGGTCCAACGACGACTGAGGCATAGTTCGTCAGCCCAGCCACAAGGTGCGATGTGCGCGCCAGCAATTCTTCCATGCGACCATGCGCACCGTTGAAAAAATCACGGACTTGGCTGACCTTGAGATCGTCCAGTTGACCTGGCTGACTGAGATGGTCAACGAAAAATCGATACCCCTGATCGGTCGGGATACGGCCAGCCGAGGTATGCGGTTGAGCAAGAAAACCTTCTTGTTCCAAAAATGCCATTTCGTGTCGTACCGTGGCCGAGGAGACATTAATTTCATGCGCGTTGGCGATATGCGATGAGCCCACGGGCTGCCCAGTACCGATGTACTCCTGAACGACAGCGCGCAAGATTGCAGTTTTTCGATCATCCAACATGACCCTCACAATCTAGCCCGCCGATGCCCAGTGATTGGGCGTAAAAACGGCCACTTGTGGCAGGCTTTCGCGCCCAAGGGGCTGGGGTTACTCCCGTGCTTTATATCGCGCTAGGGCTTCGTCACGTTCCACGCCATGATCAACAATCGGCGCCACATAACCAAGCGGTACGCCAGATCCTTTGCGCTTGCTATCAAATGGGGCATGAATCACCGCTGCTGAGAGACCTGCCAACTCGGGCACGAAACGTCGAACATAATCACCTGCAGCGTCATAACGCTCGCCCTGCAAAATGGGGTTGAAGACGCGAAAGTACGGTGAAGCATCGGTCC
This sequence comes from uncultured Actinomycetes bacterium, assembly GCA_937902105.1. GTDB lineage: Bacteria > Actinomycetota > Acidimicrobiia > Acidimicrobiales > Ilumatobacteraceae > Casp-actino8. Next base: position 27,806 of record CALGTP010000709.1, on the reverse strand, counting down.
CAGTTCCCGCTGTCCACTGCCAACCGTGCGCATTACTCGCAAGATCTCCGTCAACTAAATGTTTCATAAAGAAACGCGCTCCCCATTGCCACGGTAGATGCAAGTCCTTGACCAAGAAACTCGCCACAATCATCCGCACGCGATTATGCATCCAACCCGTCTGCACCAATTCGCGCATTCCAGCGTCAACGATCGGATATCCCGTCTCGCCGCGACACCATGCGGCAAAGCGAGCCTCAGCGATTGGCCCAGAATCATGCACGAGCCCATCAAGCTTCCGATTGAGGTTGCGCCACCCCGTATCGGGAAAACGAAAGAGAACATCAGCATAAAACTCGCGCCATGCCAACTCGCTGCGAAAAACATCATGCGAACGATCAGGTAGTAAATCGGCGATGAGTTGACGCGGATGTACTATCCCCCAACGCAAAGCAGCCGACAGTCGACTTGAACCGGCAACTCCTGGTTCATTGCGTCGCTCAACATAGCCATCAAGACCCTCTGCACCTCGCAGGCGGAACTCATTCCATTGATCATGGACGCTCTCCTCGTCATGGGGCGGCAAGACGAAATCAATCTCTGGGCGCAGAGGTGCACCATCAGATCTCACAACTGGAACTCCCAGCCATTGGGGATCACGTGGCGCAGGTTGCGGACCATCCCACCCAAGTGCCAGCCAGCGTTTTGAAAACGGCGTGAAAACCGAATACGAGGTGCCATCGTCCTTCATCACTCGACCCGGTGCAACAGCGTACGGAGAACCAACTCCGCGAAGACGCCGTCCCTGAGACACCAATCGTTCGGCAATTTCAATGTCGCGTCTGCGACCGTAGGGGGCAAAGTCTCGCGCTATATAAACATCTGAGGCATCAAGTTCTTTCGCTAAATCAACGATGACGTCAACTGGGTCTCCATGACGAAACACTAAAGCCCCGCCCATTGATGCATTCAGTGCAGCCAACGCGTCGCACATGTAAGCCACGCGCGGGGCGCCAGCATTTTTCATTAAATGCGGATCAACAACGAAAACAGGAATGACGTCGCTGTGTTCGGCCAAGGCCGCTAGCACGGCCGAGTTATCCGTCAAACGCAGGTCTCTTCTGAACCACATGATCGCCCGTGTCATCGTGGATCCCTACAAATCTGGAAAGCGAAGACGAATGGCGTTGGCATGAGCAGGAAAACCTTCAATATCGGCAAGGGTGATCACCGTTGGTGCTAATCGTCGCAAAGCGTCCTTACTCGCACGCGCTACTGCAGTGCGCTTGAGGAAGGATTCAACCGTGACACCACCTGTGACTCGCGCAAAACGGTTTGTGGGCAACGAAGCAGGAGCACCGATGACAAAATTTCCGGCAGAAAATGGAGTGTCTTGCCCAAGCAGAATCTCTCCCGCATGAATCAACAAACCGATAACCATTTCCTCACTCTCTGGTCGCACCACTAACTGCAAATGTTCGGGAGCGAACTCGTTAGCAACCTGCGTTGCCTGAATCAAATCATCAACGAGCACACAACCACCGTTGATACCTAATGAGGCCGCAGCAGCGGCGGCGCGTACCTCAGGTAATGCGGCGATCTGCTTGACCAATTCAATCTCAGTAGCACGCGCAAGATCGCTACTGGTTGTAATTAGCAAGGTGCAACTATCCGTACCGTGTTCGGCCTCTATCAATAAGTCGGCGGCGAGTCTCACAGGATCCGCTGAGTCATCAGCGATAACTACACTCTCTGTCGGTCCAAGGGCCATCTGAATCGTCGTACCGTACCGTTGCACTTCCAACTGCGCCACAGTCACAGGTAACGAACCAGGACCCATAACTTTGACAACTCGTGGAATGCTCTGCGTACCAAAAGCCAAAGCAGCGATACCAGCGGGACCATTCACGCGAAATATCTCACGCACCCCGAGTTCACGGGCCACGCAAATGACGACAGGATCGACAGCGCCGTGAGCACCTGGTTGCGGCGGGACAACGACCGCAATCTTTTGTACACCGGCGACCACCGCAGGCGTCGCGAGTTGAGCCAAGACACTTGGATAACTGGCTTTACCGCTCGGGCAAAACAAACCCGCTGAGGCAATAGCCGAGACTCGTTCTCCGACAGTCAAACCAGGTTCGCTCTCAAAACTCCAATTGCCAAGACGGCTCAATAACTCGTCGTTGAAACGACGGATGTGATCAACCATGTCGGTGATCGCCACTTTCAAAGCGGCGTCAATCTTTGCGGGCGCCGACTCCCACTCGTCATCGCTGACGCGTAGACCCGATGGCTCCACCGAGACTTTGTCGAATTTGGCGAGAGCATCACATACTGCGGCATCACCGCGTTCGCGAACATCAAGCACGAGGTCCGAAATTTGCTGACGCAATTCAGGCGAGATCACCTTATTTAAGTCACGGTCAACCAATGCCAGACGCTGAGCTGCATCCATCTTGGACCATGTCAAATTGCGCAATACCGACTGTCGAGACATCGCTATGTACAGTACCCGCGCCGATACGGCAGGAGGGGGTGGTTTAACGAGCCCACAGCTCAGTCGTCCAACTTTAAGGCAGAAATAAAAACGTCCCCAGGCACCTCAACGCGCCCAATCGCCTTCATCTTCTTCTTGCCTTCCTTTTGCTTGTCAAGCAATTTGCGCTTACGCGAAATATCGCCTCCGTAACATTTGGCAAGAACATCTTTACGCTTGGCCTTCACGGTCTCGCGGGCGATGACCTTGCCCCCGATTGCAGCCTGAATCGGCACATCAAACATCTGCCGCGGAATGAGTTCCTTCAACTTTTCACACATCCGCTGACCGTAATGAAAGGCTTTATCGCGATGCACAATCATTGAAAATGCATCGGCCACGATTCCGTTGAGAACGATGTCCACTTTGGCTAGGTTGCTGCGCTGATAGCCAGCCAATTCATAGTCCAAACTGGCGTAACCCTGCGAGCGACTTTTCATCTGATCAAAGAAGTCAACGACAACCTCGGCAAGGGGAATGACATAGTGCAATTCAACGCGCTCAGGTGAAAGATATTCCAACTTTGACATATCACCGCGACGCGACTGACAGAGTTCCATCAGGGTTCCGGTGTATTCCTTTGGAGTGATGATACTCACTCGGAAATACGGCTCTTCGATGTAGTCAATATTTTGCGGGGCTGGAAGATCCGCTGGATTATCTACTTTTTCAACTTCGCCATTGGTCTTCATCACCCGATATTCAACGCTCGGAGCGGTGGCAATGAGCGCTAAAGCGAATTCACGCTCAAGACGTTCCTTGACGATCTCCATATGTAAAAGCCCAAGGAATCCACAACGAAATCCGAAGCCCAAAGCGCCCGATGATTCAGGTTCATAGGTCACGCTGGCGTCATTGAGTTTCAGTTTTTCCAAACTCTCACGCAAGTTTTCAAAGTCATCGCCGTCAATGGGATACAGACCGCAAAAAACCATCGGCTTGGGATCGCTGTAACCCGGCAACGGTTCGGTCGCGGCCTTACCAAAGATGGTCACGGTCTCACCCGAGCGGGCTTGAGCGACATCTTTGATTCCTGCAATCAGGTATCCCACTTCACCTGGTCCCAATTCCGCGACCGGTGTCGGTACTGGACGACGAACACCGATCTCAATGGCTTCCAACTGTGAACCCGCTTGCATAAATTGCACCCGCGCCCCAGTCGTAAGGCGGCCATTCATCACTCGAATAGAAGACACCACACCGCGATACTGGTCATACTGGCTGTCAAAAATCAGGGCCTGCAAAGGCGCTTCGGGATCCCCCGAAGGTGCTGGAATGCGTTGGCAAACAGCATCAAGAAGTTCGGGAACCCCCAAACCAGTCTTGGCCGAGATCCGCAAAATATCCGAAGCCTTGATGCCCAAGACATTTTCAATTTCTTGGGCGTAACGATCAGGATCAGCGGCCGGAAGGTCAATCTTGTTCAGAACTGCCACGATCTCCAGATCGCTTTCCAGCGCCAGGTAACAGTTCGCCAAAGTTTGAGCCTCAATGCCCTGTGCGGCATCCACCACCAGGACAACCCCTTCACAGGCGGCAAGTGAACGGCTGACCTCATAGCCGAAGTCCACGTGACCGGGCGTATCAATCAGATGCAGGGTGTACCCATTCCAATCCACACGCACGTTTTGGGCTTTGATGGTAATGCCCCGTTCTCGCTCAAGATCCATTGAATCGAGGTATTGAGCGCGCATATCACGCACTTCTACGGCATGGGTAATTTCCAAAATTCGGTCTGAAAGAGTGGATTTACCATGATCAATATGGGCAATGATCGAAAAGTTTCTAATGCGGGAGATGTCCATGGGGGTTTTGAGGGCGATTCGACCCCAGAAAAAGGAGTGAAGGCGCACTTCAGAGACTATCGTTCCACTGAACCTAAGAGAGTAAACAGCGGTGGTGAGATACGCCTGGCGCTGGTAACCTCCTAGGGCTGTTTCAATCGCATAAGAGGTCCCCGTGGCAAATATTAAAAGTCAAAAGAAACGAATTCTTACTAACGCCAAGAGCGCTGAGCGCAACAAGGCTATGAAGAGTGAATTGAAGACCCGCGTCAAGACTGCACGAGCGACCCTCGGCACCGAGGCAAACGCCGAAGATGTTCGTCTTGCCGTGAAGCGCATTGACATGGCCGCTGCCAAAGGCATCATTCACAAAAACACGGCCGCTCGTCGTAAGAGCCGCCTGATGAAGCACGTCAACGTCGCTGGCTGACAACTCCGTTCAACTTTGCCAATCTGGCAATCAGAACATCCATCACAACCTCTTCGTCAAGCCCAGTAAAGCCGCGCAAATCCAAATCAGCAGCGGCAAGTAATTCGAAGGCTCGCCGAACCCCAGCCCCGGTTAATGATCGAAAAGTCCTCAGTGCTTTTTCCGCGGCGAAGCCCTTCGCTCCCAAGAGAGCCTCGGCCTCAGCCAGCGTCGGGACATAAGAAACGTCAAGTTTCGCCAAACGTGAATAATGGCCATGTAACTGGGCCATGATTTGTAGCGGGTGACGCTCCCCCGCATTCATCAAACGGCGCGCTGCTAGAAGCGCTTTAGCGGCATTGCCCGAATCAATCCCATCAGTTAAATCCCATGGCTTAGTGTCCCCACGCTCGCCCAAAAATGGCTCAAGTTTTTCTTTATTGATGCGTTGATCACCGTATGTCGATTTCAAGGTGGCAGCGAGGCCACCTAAACGCGTCACATCTTCACCCAGCCAATCAATTAATAAGGCAACTGCGGGTGCATCAAGCACCAGACCGAGACCCGATAATTGTGTTTCCCACCATTCGCGGCGTTCATTGGCACGCGTCGGCGGAGATGGATCAATCGTTTGCCCACCACACACCTTGAGTGCAGCCACGATGACCTTGCTCACTCGACCACTTCCCCACTCAATCACCATGTCGGTGAAATCTGGCGCGACTTGCAGATAGGCAGCCAAGACATCAAGGTCGTCAACTCCGAATCCCGACACTTTGCGCATCACGATGATGCGACGCTCGGTGAGAAATGGTGGGGTCATCGCCGATTCAGTTGCGCCAGCCATGATGTAGTCGCCATCAAACTCTTCAAGCATCAGTGAGCGATCTTGATCACCGATGAGTTCGCGTGTCTTATCTGACACGGCCTCACTGACGAGGACATCGTCGGAACCATGGAATAGATACACACTCATATCTCTAGGTTGTCACATCGGTGTCGGGGCAACATCGCCCAAAGTCCCAGGGATATCAAAGCAGCACTCCCCAAAAGGTTAATCCCCATCGGTGGACGCAGACGCTCGCCGATCGCCGCCACCGTGTCCACCCAGCGCACGCCGATGCCGAGTGGCCACATCAACACATGCGCCCACGAAACGGGGATAAATCCTGCCGCTAGAGCCGCTGGCACACCCAATAACATCACGATCCCGGCCACTGGGACAGCAAGCAAATTGCAGGGTACAGACATCGCGCTTGGCCACCCAAAGATCATGACCGACACTGGAAGCACTCCGAGTTGGGCGGCCAAAGACGGCACGATCCAGACCATGAGCCACGGATGGTGAGCCATTCTCGTGCTCTCCAAAGAGCGCTTCAAGGGTTGCGAGAGCAAGATCAAGCCCCCACTTCCTCCGACAGACAGCCACCACCCAACTGACCACACAAGAAATGGATCAATGATAAACAGACCCAACATCGTTGCCGCCAGAATCTTGCTCGCACTTGAGGTTCGCCCTGCGGCGAAAACAATGGCCGAGATGCCGGCCATTGTCACTGCGCGCACCACCGATGGTTCAACTCGCGTCATGATCGCAAACCAAGCCAAAATCAATAACGTCAAAACCAAACGTGGGGAACGCTTGAGACGTGTGAGAACTGGTGCCACGACTGCCAAAATAAAGGCCACATTTTGTCCTGACACAGCAGTGAGATGGGCCAGACCGCTTGAGCGAAATCGCCGCACCATTGAATCGGGCTGCTGGGAGTCATCGCCATAAACCAGCCCAGAGAACAGTGCCCCTTGATCACCAGAAAGTGTTTGGGCACCGTCGCTTAGCGCGCTGCGGACGCGATTAGCTGCCAACATAAAACGCGACTCAAAAGCTTGCGCCCCCTGCTCAACGTCTGACAGTTTGCTCACTTCGAAACGCCCAACAATGTGTCGCACCTCAAGACGCCGTTGATAACTAGAACGCGTCGGTTCGCGTTGACCAATCACAGCTAGTGATTCACCCGCCACATGCAGTAGGGCGCGTTTCGCGTTACTGCCATAGAGCCACGATTCAAAACGCTGCCCAGCAATTTCGCTGACGATTCGTACGCCTGCGCCAACCGGTTGAGGATCAGTGACCAAAACTGCTCGACCCGTGAATGGACCCATCTCTGCCGAGTGCACCGCACTCCACTCACTGTGACTACGCAACCCACCTACCGCGGCACAGACGCAGAGCAGCACGAGCATCCAGCGAATTCGGGATAACAAAATTATTCCGGCGCCGGCAACAGCGATCATCAACCACCCTCCCCGAGCCCTCCAACTGGTGAAGCCTTTTTCACCCAACCAAATTCCTAGCAATGTGGCTCCTGCGGCCAAGCCCAAGAAGTAATGCCACACTGATGCACCCTCAGCGTCGTACTCTTGAACTTTGTGAGTGCCCGTTTGAGTTTGACTCCCGATGCGGACATCGTTCCCGACGGAGTCGAGTTTCATCGACAGATGGTGCGTCGTCAGGGTCCGTTGTTGGCCATCGCCATCTCTTGCACCATCGGACTTTTGGCCGCCTTGTTGTTGTGGGGTTCGACTTCGGCTCTGCGCGGCGTGCCAGGATTCATTCTCTGTGTCCTGGCAGTGCCGACCTCCTCGCTGGTCGGCATCCCCGTTATGGGAGGTCCGTTGCGCTGGATCTTGGCAGTGCTCAGCAGTTTGGTGTTGTGGTTCTATGTGGGTCATCTTGCCGCCAAACGCTCCACACGGCGCGTGGCTACGAGTTGGCTGGAATGGCGCCGTGAATGGACTCGACTAGTCATCGGAATATGGCTGGGATCATTACTCGGCTTGGGCCTCGCGGCCACGGTGTTGTCAGTCAACCTCTGAAGCCAACTCATGAACATCGCAACCCTTACGTCGTGACCATGTCACGCAGAGCAGCAAATTTCGCCGGTCCAATGCCTGGGACATCTTGGAGTTCTTCAATACTGGAAAATTGCCCATGTTGATCACGAAAACTTACGATCGCCGCGGCGGTAGCAGGTCCGACCCCAGGCAATAAATCAAGCGTCGCCAGATCCGCGGTATTGATGTTGATGGGATATGAAATTCCTTCCACTGGCATATCTGCGTTTCCACCGGCGATTGGACCAGATTGGTTTCCTGGGACTTTTTCCCCAAATGCTGGAACGTATATCTGCTGCCCATCGCTCAACGGCACAGCCAAATTGATGGAATTCAAATCGGCACTTTTTGTGCTTCCCCCAGCGGCCCGAATTGCGTCAATCACACGCGAACCAGGAAGGACGATAAAGACCCCAGGCTGATTCACTCGTCCAGCCACATGCACCGTCAAAAATTGCGCAATGGTTGTCGTTGTTGTTGCTGAAGGAATTTGTTGACTTTGCGGGACCGTGGAGGCATAAATCAAGGAAGCTTCAACGGGAATGGGCGGCGAGCGAACCAAAAAATATCCACCAAGTCCGACCACCCCGACACAGATACATCCCGTCAGAATCCTTCCCCAGCCAAGCCACTGCAGGCTCTCTTGAGCATGTCGCAACAAACTCATGACTGTGCTGACACGCTCTTTCATCGGCTCTTCTTTGGAGGACGTAGGACGCCACTGTTCCACTTCGCACCATTCTTTATCTACCGCTAAATGCCTCAGTCCATAGGGGCGAGATACTAACGCTGGTGTAGCGGCGTCAGCCTTCGACTGGAGTGCGCCAATGCATGGAGATCACTGCTCGGCGATTGCTCTCGTGCCGTACCTGATCTTCAATCATTGCTTCATCCCATCCCAATAAGGGGCCAGCAATGATCGCGACACGACGCAGAGTGTCGTCACTTACTGGCCCGAGTGTGCCGATCACCAAACGGCGATCAACGATGTCCGACAATGTGCGCGCACCTTCATCGGCGACGGCGAAGATGATTTGCGCTTCAATGTCCAAGCAGTCGGCGACGAGGCGTGCAGAGGAGAGTGGTGATTGCTCGACGATATTTGCAATCCGAGTCCACTCCGTGCCGTACAGGCGAGCAATATGCTCACCAATATCGTGGGGAATGCCCAAAATCTTCATTGAACGAGCGGCATCAACAATAAAAGGTTCTGCATCTTCGGCCCAAGCAAAAGTTCCAGCAGCAGCAGTCGCGCGCGAATCGAAGAATCGAGAATGTGTACCTTTAAGTTCGTTCGCCAGCAGTGCATCAACCATTTCTTCGGCAGTAGCGCGGCCAGTTGTCCATTTGCCACCACCGATTGACCACAAATTGTCGACGCCATGATCCACATGGTGATACAACTCGTGGGCTCGACTCGCCGAGTAGGTTTCTGTGTCATCGGCTCCATCATCTTTGGAGCCAGAGTCTTTGGCGTGAGTCGCGCGTATTAACGGGCGAACTCCGACAGTTGTCATCTCGACATCCGCAGTGGTCAATTTTTTCTCCTCAGCGCGCATTGTGGAGTTCACGGTGTCCAAAATAATTTCAACATCGCTCGGATCAACGACAACAGATGACTCATCACCGGCAATCGGTGTATCGGTTGGACCGATAAACGATTTGCCCATCCACGGCGAGACAATCACATGACGACCTGACTGAGCGCGAGCGAACACGGCGTCGGTGACTCGACCTGGACCTCCGAGTGGGCGCGTGAGAATGTGCACACCCTTAGAACGATCTACCCCAACCCCAGTACCCCGCGCCAACTTGCCCAATACTTTGTCGATCCAAGGACCCGCGGCGTTAATGACAACTTTGGCAAGCACGCTTTGTGATTCTCCGGATAACACGTCGGTCACTTCTACGCCCTGAATAACCATCCGATCAGAGCTAGTGGAGATGAAGTCATCAACACGCACGTGATTCATTAATACCGCTCCTGCAGCAGCGGCGGATTTTGCATAAGCCAACAACAAGCGTTCGGGGTGAATGTTCAAGGTGTCGTGATATGCGAAAGCACCTTGCAAACCAGTTTGGTCAAGCCACGGAACAGCGGCCAGAAGTTTCGCCCGACTGAGCCAACGCGGGTGCGGTATTCGCAAACTGTCAGGGGCCTTCAAGTTGCGGTCAAATGCCAAAGTGTCATAGAGCAGTACTCCTGCGCCAATCAGCGCTGTGGGAGGTTTGCTCCAGCGCCATGCGGGCATAATAAAGCGAGTTTGTTGCACCAAGTGGGGTGCACCAAGGGCGAGAACTCGTCGTTCTCGCAAGCTCTCGCGCACGACGGCAATGTCATATTGCTCGAGGTAACGAATACCACCGTGAATGTATTTCGTTGTCGCCGAGCTCGTACCAGAACCAAAGTCATCACGCTCAAAGAGAATTGTTTTCAATCCTCGCGATGCCGCTTCCCTGGCTACGCAGATGCCAGTGATCCCACCACCGATGATCGCCACATCAAAATCGGTCTCATCAATCGTGCGGGTGAGCGTAAATGCAGATCCAGATGTGTTCATAGGTGTGCCGCCAACTCAATCGGACATCAGTACAAGCGAGCAGTGAGTTTCTTGCGCCACACTGCGCTGCGCGGATCATCAAGACCCATGACCTCAAGGATGTCAACGAACTGTTGACGCGAATCATCATCAAGTTTGACCGAGTCAAGTAATTTTTCTAACTGAGTGTCGTAGTCATCAGGTGGGCGCAACGATAAGCGAGCTGCTGCTGCGGCCTTTCGTACATTCTCCGTCTCTGGAACACGGGCAAGCAGCGACAGCGCCCCTTCACCTTCGCCACGGGCTGTCAAGATCGTCGCCAAGGCCACAATGGCGATCTCGTTACCGGGTTCGATATCAAGAACAGCCAACAAACTCTGTTCATCGCCACGCGCGATGAGAGCAGCGATCTCTTCTTCGGTGGCCGTTGGCAACATTTGCTCAAGGAACTGCGCTATTGCTGCTTCGCTCAATTGACCTTGAAACTCACCCAAGATCCCACCGTCGCGTAAGGCAAACAATGCTGGAACTGCTTGCACCCGAAACGCTTGCACGATAGAGGGATTGTCATCCACATTGATGCGCGCCAAAAGAATTTTTCCAGCGGTGTCGTTAATCATTCGCTCAACCACTTCACCAACGGCCACACAGGCATCACTACGCGGTGACCAAAGATAAACCACGACCGGACCTTGGGCTGATCTGGCTAATACATCAGTCTCAAAATTTGCTTCTGATACATCAATAGTCATGCCTTGACGCTACCGCAGAAGAGTATTCAGCGTGCCCCTGACCCGCCGATAACCAAGCAAAACTGCCTAACCGAGAGAACTTCTAGATACCGTACGGGGGGTGAGTAACCAAGCCAGCGACGAGAGTGTTCCCGGACTAAATGTCGTCAATGTCACAGCTTGGCTTGAGAAAAATGTGCGCGGTGCACGTGGACCCTTTGTCTTTGAGGTCATCGCTGGTGGTCACTCAAATCTGACTTTCAAAGTCACAAGTAGCAATGGACAAATCTTTGTTCTACGCCGCCCTCCTCTCGGTCATGTTCTCGCCAGCGCACACGATATGGGTCGCGAACATCGCCTCATTTCAGCGCTCAGTACGACCAATGTTCCTGTCGCTCCTGCAGTTGGATTTTGCGAGGATCTTGAAGTCAATGGCGCACCGTTTTATGTCATGGCCTTTGTCGATGGCTTGGTTATTCGCGATCGCGAAACTTCGGAACGCTTACTTCTCCCCGATGCCCGTCGTCGTGCCAGCGAATCAATCGTTGACACGATGGCAGCAATTCACGCCGTTAATCCGATCTCGGTCGGTCTTGATGATTTGGGTCGTCACGAGGGTTACATCGCGCGTCAACTCAAGCGTTGGTACGGACAATGGAATCAACAAAAAACACGTGATTTGCCGAGCGTTGATCGAGTCCACGATGAACTCTTATTGCGTATCCCCGAACAAGGTCCAGCGACCTTGGTTCATGGCGATTATCGCCTCGACAACTGCATGATTGATTCCAGCGGCCAAGTCATTGCGGTCCTAGATTGGGAAATTTGCACGTTAGGTGACCCTATGGCTGATCTTGGACTACTGATGGTTTATTGGTCTGGGCCCGGCGACCTTGACGCAGTACTGACTGGCATGTCCTCTACTGCACCTGGCTTTCTTGACCGTATTGATATGGCGCGGCGCTATGGCGAAGTCAGTGGTCGCGATATTTCACAACTTGATTTCTACGTCGCATTTGCCTATTGGAAGTTGGTGTGCATTCTTGAGGGCGTGTACTCGCGCTATCTCGGTGGCGCCTTAGGCCAACGTGATCCAGCAGAACTTGAGCCTTTCAATCAGCAGGTTCTCTCGTCAGCCAAAAAAGCCGAAGAGATGTTGAGCCGATTGGGATGAGCGATCCAATCCGTGATGTTCAGTTGCATGGTGAGTTGCCAAAACTCAACAGACCAATTTTGATTGTGATGTTGCAAGGCTGGATTGACGCCGCAGGTGCCGCTAATGACACCATGTCATTGATTGAGGGACAAATTGACCCACTTCCCGTGGCGACTTTTGATCCCGACGTTTTTATTGATTATCGAGCGCGGCGACCCACCATGGAAATTCGTGAAGGCCGCAACAATGGTCTTGATTGGCCATCTATTGACCTGTACTCGGGACATGACGCCAATGGACGCGATGTGTTAATCCTCAGGGGTCACGAACCAGATTCGGCATGGAATCGTTTTTCGGCTGCGATTCGCGAGTTGTGCCTGAGGATGGATGTGTCCATGATGGTTGGTCTGGGCGCCTACCCCTTCCCCACCCCTCATACTCGAGCGATCAATCTCTCCTGCACAACTCCGACCGTGGAACTTTTGGAAAAAGCTCCGTTTTTACGCAGCACAGTCGACGTTCCTGCTGGCATGGTCGCAGTGCTTGAACAGGTTCTCCATGACAGTGGCATCCCCTCCATCAGCGTGTGGGCCCAGGTTCCGCAATATCTGCCTGGCATGACGTACCCAGCAGCCTCATCGGCACTTCTGCGGGGACTGGTCTCGGTCGCCGATCTGCATTTCGATGGTTCCAAACTTGATCAGGAAGCGGTGATCCAACGCGAACGTCTCGACCGCATGGTGGCCCGTAACTCAGAACACGCCGAAATGGTGGCCAAGCTTGAGGCCGCCTATGACGCTCTGATTGGTGCGCCAGTCGGTCTCAACAATCAGAGCCAATTCACCGAAAGTGATATCCCTTCAATTGAGGAACTTTCCGCCGAGCTTGATGCATTTCTTCGCGACGCCAACCCCGAGTAGTTTGTTGATGCGTCAATTGGCCTACATTTGCCTGACATGAGAACCCATGGGGAGAAGTTATGAAAGTTGATGGCGGAATTAGTTCCAACCTGCACGAGGCAATCAACAGTGCCAAAGATGCTGAAGCCGCTGGTTATAGCGGCGCATGGACTGCCGAAACCAGCCATGATCCATTTCTTCCCTTGTTGATGGCTGCTGAACACACCACCACACTCGAAATCGGAACCTCAATCGCTGTCGCTTTTGCACGTAGTCCGATGACGCTGGCCAACACCGCTTGGGATCTTCAGGCTTATTCGCAAGGTCGCTTTATCCTCGGTCTCGGTAGCCAGATTCAGCCACACATCACTAAGCGTTTCAGTATGCCGTGGAGTAAACCAGCGCTTCGGATGCGCGAAATGGTTATGGCTATTCATGCGATTTGGGATGCTTGGCTAACTGGTGAACGACTCGAATTTCGCGGTGAGTTTTACACGCACACTTTGATGACCCCAATGTTCAGTCCAGCGGCATCCGATCTGGGCACATTTGGTCCACCGAAAATCTTTCTCGCGGGTGTCGGCGAGCTGATGACTGAGGTGGCCGGTGAAGTCTGTGATGGATTCATCTGTCACGGCTTTACTACCGAAAAATATCTCCGTGAAGTGACGATTCCAGCACTTGAGCGGGGTCGTGCCAAGGCTGGTAAGACAATGGACGGCTTTGAAATCGTTGGTCCAAGTTTTGTCGTCAGCGGTAACGATGAGCGCGAGTTAGAACGCGCATCCATTGGCACACGCAAACAAATCGCTTTCTACGGTTCGACCCCCGCCTATCGCCCAGTGCTTGAACTCCATGGTTGGGGAGATTTACAAGATCGCCTCAATGCGTTGTCGAAACAGGGTCAATGGGATGAGATGGGAACTCTGATTACCGATGAAGTTCTCAACACTTTTGCCGTCGTCGGTGAACCAGAGCGCATTGCTCCAGAATTAACACGGCGATACGGAGATGTCATTCAACGTATCTCGTTTTACGCCCCATATAAATCTGATCCAGAGCGTTGGAGCAAGGTGATGGCCGACCTGCAGTCGGCGTAATTCACCCGTCAATCATTCGCTGAGTAATTCAAGTTCCCCAGCAAGATACGACTCGCGACATTTCGCGCGTTGCAATTTGCCACTGCTTGTCTTGGGTAACGTTCCAGGGCGCACCAGCATGACATCACGAGGTGGTAGACCAGAAACCTCCAATGCCGAATGGTGAATGGCCCGCCGAACCGCAGTGAGGTCTTCGGCCTTCACTTCCGCCACGACGATCACTGTTTCTTTACCCTTGTATCCGTCCACACCGAAAGCAATGACATTGCCTGCCCGCACACCGTCCAATTCGCCGACGGCGCGTTCAATATCTTCGGGGAAGACATTGCGGCCCCCAACGATAATGACATCTTTTAGTCGGCCGCAGATGACCAATTCTCCATTCAGCAAATATGCCAAATCGCCAGTGCACAACCAACCTTCGTGGAACATACTTGCCGTTGCCTCGGGACGCTTGTAATAACCAGGAGTGACACTGGTTCCCCGCAAGAACAATTCACCAACGACGCGTTCTGGGAGTGTCTCGCGAGTAATCGGATCCACAATTTTCATTTCTAATCCGGGAACAGCGTGACCCAACAAAGGCAAGCGTCGCACTGTGACATCGTCGTGATCTGATTCATCACCGACAACGGGAACAGCAATGCGATCGCGCTCCATAGCAATGCGGTCCACTGTGTCACATACGAGACCGCGATACCGCGGTGGGAAAGCGCCACCAATGGCAACCTCTGCCATACCAAAGGCAGGGAAGATGCTTCCGGCCGATAACCCGAAAGGTTCGGCGGCACGCACAAAGGCCTCCACCGCTTCTGGGTCTACTGGTTCGGCACCGGACAAAGCCAAAGTCAAAGATGAGAGGTCGAGTCCACTCATGCGCTTGAGGGCGCGCGTCGCTAAGACCCAAGCGAAGTTTGGTCCAGCCGTAGCGGTACCTTTCCAATCACTAATCCACTCCATCCAATGGCCAGGATGAGCCATAAAATCTTGAGGAGCCGCTTGCACTAAGTGCACTCCGTTCATCATTGGCAATGCCAAAAAACCAACTAAGCCCATGTCGTGATACAGAGGTAGCCATGAGACCATCACTTCGTTGGCATCAAGTTCGGCGGCAGCGCAACTGGCGTCAATGTTGGCGGTCAAGACACGATCAGGGATCATCACACCTTTCGGCTCGGCAGTTGAACCACTCGTGTATTGCAAAATTACTAAGCGCTCGGGATCATGATCTGGTATTTCCAGTCGATCTCCGTTGGGCTTTCCTTTTCCAGGCATGACTGCGCCCATCGGCAGTGTGGGTGGATCGCCAGGAATGGTTTGATAAAAGTCTGCCAACTGATCATCAATCAACACCAACTTGGCTTCACCGTGACGAATACGGCTCCGCGTACTATCTACAAAAGCATCCAGCGATGCCATCCTCATTGGTAATGGCAAAACCATGCTGGCAATACCTGCCATCCAACACCCGCGCACGATCGTCATCAGTTCGCGACTTGTCGGTCCCAAGATTGCTACGTGATCACCTGGTATCAGACCCAATGCCTGTAGCGCCGCTCCAACTGCTCGGGCATCATCATGAATTTCGCGCCAAGATATAAATGCTGGTCCAGTCGTGGGAGCGATGGACTGACCAACAAAGCGCACTCCTGTGGGCGCATCGGCCGATTGTTCAAGACGTGCAATCACCGAGCCTTGGGGCAACGAGCGCTTGATAGCCGATTGACGCGCTTGGCGGGGATCAGCAAGAGAACTGAGGGGATCGTGGGAGGTACTCATGGAGACACCTTGAAATTAGTTCCCAGCGCGACGAAAAATGGGATTCAAGCGATCAGAGTGTGTGAAACAGTTCTGAATAGACCTGTGTGGCATAAACTTTGATTGTTATGTCCCCCAACACAGCCGACCACAACCCTTCTCAATCGGCTCATAGTGCTGACATTCCTCGCTTGCGTTACAACGCCGCCCTCGCCCTTGACATTGAGCAGCACTGGCAAGATCGCTGGGAGGCCGAAGGCACCTTCGAGGCACCCAATCCCGCTGGGCCACTAGGTGAACCTGACAAGGTGTCCGGTCGAGCGAAACTGTTTGTCCTTGATATGTTCCCCTATCCGAGTGGATCTGGATTGCATGTCGGTCATCCCCTCGGTTATATCGCCACCGATGTTTACGCTCGCTTTAAGCGAATGACGGGCTACAACGTATTGCACGCTTTGGGCTACGACAGTTTCGGACTTCCCGCCGAGCAGCATGCCATCGCCACTGGCGTGCACCCGCGAGTGAATACTGAAGCCAATGTCGCCAATATGCGTCGCCAACTTCGTCGTCTCGGACTTGGGCATGACGCACGACGCAGTGTCAGTACAACAGACGAAGATTTTTATCGTTGGACCCAATGGATATTTCTTCAAGTCTTCAACAGTTGGTACGACGAGATCGAACAGCGCGCACGACCCATTGCTGAACTTGAACAGGCATATGCCGACGGTTCAATCGCGACCCCTAATGGTCAACCTTGGAACGAACACAATAAACACGAGCGCCGTCAGGCAATCGATGCGCGACGTTTGGCTTATCTTTCCGAAGCACCTGTCAATTGGTGTCCAGGTCTCGGAACAATTTTGGCCAATGAAGAAGTCACCGCCGATGGTCGTAGTGATATTGGCAACTATCCCGTTTTTAAAAAGAGCATGCGCCAATGGACAATGCGCATTACAACCTATGCAGATCGCCTATTACAAGATCTTGATCGCCTGGATTGGCCAGAACCCATCAAGTTGATGCAGCGCAACTGGATCGGTCGTAGCGAAGGAGCGCGAGTTGACTTCACTACTCCGGCGGGCATCCTCAGCGTCTTTACTACTCGCCCAGATACTTTATTTGGGGCATCATTTATGGTCATCTCGCCCGAGCACCCCTTGGTCGATGCGCTGACAACCAGCGATAACAAAGCGGCGGTTGACGCATACCGCATAGTTGCTTCCAGCAAAAATCAAATCGATCGCCAAGATGACACACGAGAGAAAACGGGTGTCTTTACTGGCACCTTCGCCACGAATCCTGTCAATGGGCAAGAGATACCGGTGTGGGTGGCGGACTACGTCTTAATGGGCTATGGCACTGGCGCGATCATGGCTGTGCCATGTGGCGATCAACGTGACTTCCAATTTGCTCGCCGTTTTAATCTTGCCGTGCCCGCCATTCAACAACCCCCAAGTCAATGGTTCACAGCGCACGACCTTGAACAACAAAATGGTGACGGCGTTGATACATCAACGTGGAGCGAAGCCTTTGTCGGTGATGGTGCGTACATCAATTCATCGAGTGCCAGTTTGAGCCTTAACGGTCTTGTTGAAGTTCATGAAGGTGTCAAGGTGATGAACGCCTGGCTTGAAGAAAATGATTGCGGCTTAGCAACTGTCAATTTCAAACTCCGCGATTGGCTCTTCAGCCGCCAACGGTATTGGGGCGAGCCCTTCCCCATTGTTTACGATGAGGACGATCAGCCTGTTTCGTTACCAGACTCAATGTTGCCTGTGCTTCTGCCGCAATTAGAAGATTTCAAACCCCAAGCGCTTGACCCCAACGATGACATCACGGACCCGATTCCACCCTTGGCGCGCAGCACGCAATGGCGTGAAGTTGTTCTTGACTTGGGTGATGGTCCCAAGAAATATCGCCGTGAAATTAACGTCATGCCCCAATGGGCTGGCTCATGTTGGTATGAACTGCGCTACCTTGACCCAACAAATAAAGAATTTTTCGTGGATCCTGCCGTTGAAAAATACTGGATGGGTCCAGCCGATGGAGGCGACGGAAAAACTGGTCACACTGGTGGCGTTGATCTGTATGTCGGCGGCGTTGAACATGCCGTCTTGCACCTTTTGTACGCTCGCTTCTGGCACAAGGTTTTATTTGACTTAGGTCATCTTTCAAGTTCAGAACCTTTTCACCGCCTTTTCAATCAGGGCTATATTCAGGCCTTCGCCTATCGCGATCCGCGCGGTCAACCAGTGACCTCTACTGATGTTGAAGAACGTGACGGCACCTATTGGCATGCAGGCGAAGAGGTGCAACGCGAGTACGGAAAAATGGGCAAGAGTCTCAAGAACATCGTCACCCCCGATGAGATGTACGACGAATATGGCGCCGACACCTTTCGCTTGTACGAAATGAGTTCTGGTCCTCTTGAGGCCAGTCGTCCTTGGAATACCCGCGATGTGATCGGCATGCAACGCTTCTTGCAACGCGTGTGGCGCAACATGGTTGATGAAGATACGGGTGCCTCACGAGTTGTTGATACGCCAGCGACCCCCGAGCTTCGCAAGCTCTTGCATCGCATGATTGAAGGAATTCGCTCCGATATGGATGGGTTGCGTTTCAATACCGCTATCGCCAAATTGATTGAGCTGAATAATGCGCTCACTCAAGAGGCAGCGGCAACGGGTTCCACCCCACTCGAGATTGCATCCCCGATGATCCAGATGTTGGCTCCACTATGTCCACATATGGCCGAAGAATTATGGGGGCGCCTCGGCCACAGCCAAACTCTCACCTTTGAACCATTTCCTAGTTTTGATGCACAACTCCTGATTGACGACACATTTGAATATCCAGTGCAGATAAATGGGAAGGTGCGTTCGCGTTTGGTGGTTCCCACCGGCACCGATTTGGCAACTGTGCAGGCGCTGGTCCTGTCAGATCCAAAAGTTCTGGCCGCTTTAGGCGGACAGACACCCAAAAAGGTCGTTGTCGTGCCTGGCCGTATGGTCAACTTGGTGTTGTGAACAAACTTTCAATCACCAAATACATCTCCGTCGCTCTCATGCTCGCCAGCACAACTGCTCTGGTTAGTTGCGGTAGCGATGATTCCTCAAGTCCGAGTTCAGGTGCCGAGACGACCACACCGAGTACGCAGGCCCCAACCACAGAAGTGCCGGTGACGCAAGCCCCCATTACTTTGCCACCACTCCCCACGCCAGCGGCCTCGACCGTGACTGATCTATTGGCGCTCGGTCGCCCAATCGTTCTCGCTCATGCCAGTGGTGAGATGACTCATCCGCACTCAAGTTTGTTTGGCTTCAGTGAAGCGGCACGGATGGGTGTTGACGTCCTTGACATGGACGTGCAGTTGACCAGTGATGGGGTCCTTGTGATTCATCACGATCTCAATACCGGCAAAACCGCTAACGAAGATCTTGTTCTTCTTGAGCACACCTACGATGAACTCCACGCTCTTGATAGCGCCTACTGGTTTACCGCTAACTGCACATGCACTGATCAACCCGAAGCCGACTACATCTACCGCGGGATTCGTACCAGTGACAAACCTGCGCCCGCTGGTTATGTCGCCGAAGATTTCGCGATCAACTCATTGGAAACATTGATGAAGTTGTATCCCGATTATGTGTTGAATATCGAAATCAAAGATGAAGGTGATGCTGCCAAGGCATCTGCTGATGCATTGATTGAACTGCTGACAAAGTACGACGCGTTCGATCGCGTTGTTGTGGCCAGTTTCGATGACACAGTTGTGGATTATTTCCACGAAAAACAACCCAATGTCGCAATGTCACCGGGCCAAGCTGCCATGGTCTCATTTTTTCTCGGCGGGGTATCGCTGCCGGACTGGCTGTACATCGTTCAAATTCCGCCAACCTACGAAGGTCTGACTTTGTTCACACCCGAATATGTAACACGAGCCAAATCAGAAGGCATCGTGACTTGGGTATGGCCCAATGGTGGCGAAACACTTGAGTTGTATCGCGAGTTGCTGGCTATCGGGGCTGACGGCATTAACGCCGCATCACCGCCTCAAGCGATGACCGCCCTCAACGAGTTCTTGGGTGTCTCGTAATCTCGCGCTGATGAGAAAAAATATCTCATGATCGCAGGCATCATCGAAGGCTTTTATGGTCCTCCGTGGACACATCATGAACGCCTGCGAAACATTGATCTACTCGCCGAGTACGGTGGCAACACCTATGTCTGGGCGGCGAAGTTGGAGCCTCGGCATCGCCAATTGTGGGCCGAGCCATTCACCGAATTAGAAATCACCGAGTTCGCCGAGTTGTCAATTCGTCAGCAGATAGTGCAGGTTCTGATCGGGCTGACTCCTGGCGCCGATGCAACGACTGAGCAGGTGATCAACAAACTGCAACCGGCTATTGATCACGGCTGCCATGGCGTTGTCCTCAGCTTCGACGATCTACCAGCCTTAGATGCTGCGACAAAGCATCAAGAAATCGCCAATGCTCTGATTGAAAACTTGAAGACTCAAGTGTGGCTCGTCCCCACTCATTACGCAGGTATCACCCCATCGCCATACCTTGAACAGTTGATTGAGGGCTTACACCCAGAGGTATTGGTGATGTGGACAGGAGTCCATGTCGTGAACGATTCCATTCATGCCCATGAGGCGCGTCAACGCTCTCAGGCATGTCGTGGGCGCAAACCATTATTGTGGGATAACACGCCCGTTAATGACGCAATGATGAGCGAGGCTTTACATCTCGGCCCATACGCTGGACGCGAAGCAGCGTTGCGTTCGGAGATAACAGGATTGCTGATCAATCCCATGGAGTTCGCTACTGCTTCGCAGCCAACTTTGGTCAGCGCTTTGGCGTGGGTGAATGATGGTGAGCCGTACTCGGCATGGTTGAACTTTGTTGATCAACACGGATGGACCGAATTCGCACGTTGCACGGCGTTTCCTGATGATCCTCATTGGCCAGGTGCCCGCCCAACAGATGACTGGTGGCAGGCAGTTGTCGACATGAATCCGCTCGGCCTCGAGGCCGGTTGTGAGCCGTGGATAGACGCCGCCAAGCAAGGTGCCCAACTAGTTCTTGATGCGCGCCGACTACTTGATCCAGCCCTACCCCGTTCACAGAGCACGGTCTTAAAGAAAATTACTTTGGCAATGCGCTGGCGCTCGTGGCAGAGGCTTCCTGTTTTGCTGTACGGCGGAGGCCCTCGTCTTCGACCCGTGATTATCAATAATGAACACGGCGAATTTGTGTACCGACCTGGATCGGTCATTGCCGCAACGTGTCTCGTTGATGATGAAGTCATGCGTTGCCTCAACACTGACTAACTTTTTCCTCAAAATTCTGTGGTTTGGCAGCACATTTTGCAAGGGATCATTCGTTGATCCTTGTATGACCGCTAAAAGCCGACCTCGACGGCTGCAGGCTGAAAAAAGAAATTCACTGATGCACATTTTTGAACCCAGTGATCGTTAGTACTTCTGAAGAGCAATACAACCGACAAACAAAAGGAAAAATCATGACCAAGACAAAGACCCAAAAACTGCCCGATACCGCAACCGTCCTCCAGGACACTTTCATCTCGATTGTCGCTGATGCCAGCGGTTCAATGGATCACCTTCATGCCACTGTGATCAAAGGACTCAATGACTTCATCGCCGAACAGGCCAAGTCACCGGCTGTCTCGAAGGTCAGCATCGTTCAGTTCCCAGCCAGCGACGATGACGCTGGAATCCGAAGCATTTTGAAGCTGACCGATGTCAAAAAGGCCCGTCCCATCACCCCAGAGGACTACATCATTAACGGAATGACTCCTTTGTACGATGCGATTGGACTCGTCATTGACAAAGCCGATACCCGCATCGCCAAGCGTGTTGCTGCTGGTAAAACCCCAGAGTCGCAAGTCATCGTGATCTTTACCGATGGTGGCGAGAACGCCAGTCGCCGATACAGCCAAAAAGACATTTTCAAACTGATTGACGAGCGCAAAGCCCAAGGCTGGGTTTTCGTTTTCTTAGGGGCGAATCAAGACTCCTTCGAAACCGGCGGCGGACTTTCCTTTGAGGAAGGCAACACCATGAATTTCGAAGCTTCAGAAGAAGGCATGGCTTACGCCCTGTCGACGGCCTCCCATTCCCTTCGTCTCCTGAGTGTGTTGCCGCCCACGGAACGCTTGGCAGTTCGGAACTCAATCTTCACCTTGGGAAATGACGATCTCGATGGTGGGTGATCATCGTCATCATCGAGAAGAGCGTCACCGAGTGATCTCGCTCGGTACGACGACAGCCCCAATCATCGCAGTTACTCCCACACTGGACAGCACAACAAGAAAGGGACCATCCATGACGAAACCCACTCGAGCCACAGTCAAACCTAAAGAGCAAGGTCTAGAACTTCCACAGTGCTGGCAAGACGTCAACGACGCCCTCGCCGCTGGCATTGATCGCTTGATTTTGTTCGGGCCTCCAGGAACTGGCAAGACCTTTGCTGGGCTCAACGTCGGCGATGTCGAAGGTGGCGCGTTTCGTCTCATATGCAACGAGGACATGACTGCTGCCGATGTCACTGGCCACTTCATGCCGACAGCTAACGGAACATGGAAATGGCTTGACGGAAGTGTGCTCAAAGCTTGGCAAGGAGATGGCCTTCGTGGTGGTCGGATCGTCGCTGACGAAATCGATCGTGCCTCAGGTGATGTGCTCTCTCTATTGCTGAACATGTTCGACAACCGCGAAAGTGCTTCGTGGCAACATCCGGATTCCGGCAAAGTCTTCAAACCCCTGCGCGGCTTCTCGGTGATCATGACGACGAATATTGAAAACATGCGCGACCTACCAGTTGCACTACGTGACCGTTTCCCGATCGCCATTCGTATCGACCGACCCCACCCGGGAGCGCTGGCACAACTCTCCCCATATCTACGAGCCCCAGCAGCGGCAGCTGTTGATGCAGATAAGGAACGTCGCTTTAGCGTTCGCTCATTCATGGCATTTGACCAATTGGTCAAGCAGGGCCTGACTGTCGAGCGAGCGGCCGGCTTGGTCTTTGGCAAATTTGCCACGGACATATTGGATGCATTGCTCATTGACAAGGTCTCGGTCACAGCAGCGAAGGCATCTTGATGGACTTGCGTCATGCCATGCCCGAGTGGCTGACGCGCCTCGACCGCGATGCCGCCCCTTGGGTCGTCGTCGCTGGAAAGGCGCAACGAGGCGAAGCATTCACTGATTTGGTGGCGCATCGTATGCAGGTGCCCATGGGAGCCGATGAAACTTCGCGTTGCATCCGTGCTCACGAAATGATGCACGCCAAGGTCAGCCCAACAGCGGTGACTGTGCCTAGCGATCTCGGTCATCTATCGCCCAGCACTTTGATTGTGGCCGAAGAGTTTCGGGTCAATATGTTGGTCGGAGCTGCGGGCTTTCCCGTCATGAAATATTTAGCTGATGGGAGCGAAAAACGTACGGGTGAACGTCTTGCCGTCAACAGGGATTGGAACGAAACGGTCCACATGTTGGCTGCTACGTCGGGCACGAAAGCCCTGTCTGGTCTGCTCGCTGGCGTCAAGTTGGTGCAACCTCTTTGGATTCCAACATTGAGTGAACTCAATCGTCAATTACAAAAATTGTGGAGGAAACATACTCGAGACGGCACCGCTGCAGTTGCTTCAACTGAACCCAGTGATGATGTGACCGAGGGATGGGGCTTCACTATTTTGGTAGCCCAACTCATCCATCGAGCGCTAATTTCTGAAACATCCGATGACCCAGTCCCGCCCGATCCTTCCCGCTTGGGTGGTGCGGGCGCATCCGAAGTGGGCAAGTTCGCTGACATGCTTGAACTGCATCTTGACCGACCAAATCGCGTCAACGGTTTTCTTGGTCGTCGCAAGCGAGCTTCGAATATCGGACGTCATCCGCGGCATCTTGAAAGACTCCTGACCGATCCCGAAAGGCGCATCTTTGATCGACGAGCGCGATGCCCAGGCGGCGTTGTACTGATTGACCAATCCGGCTCAATGCAACTCACCGAGGATGATCTGTGGAGAGTCATCAATGCCGCTCCTGGCTGTGTCATCATCGGCTATAGCCATGCACCCCACACAGTAGAGACCCCAAATATTTGGGTTTTAGCGGACCGTGGGGCTGTCACTGACAAAGTTCCGCCTGGCAACGGGGGCAATGGCGTGGATGGACCGGCGCTTGAGTTCGCCCTCAAGAAGCGCAAGAATCGCGAACCAATGATTTGGATTTGCGATGGCCATGTCACCGACGGATCTGACCAATACGAATCGGATTTGACAGAAGAGTGCGGTCGCTTAGTTGCCCTCCACGACATACATCAAGTGGCAGACCTGGAAACCGCAATTCATGCGCTGACCCTCGCTGCTCGCGGGAAAAAACTTATGGCCGCAGCTGTTGGTCCGATAGCGGCAACCAAGGCTTGGCGGACGACCCGTAACTGAGTAGAGAACTTCCAGATTCACCGCACAAAATGATTTCCATCACTCGTTAGGAGAATATGAGCAAAAAACAAACCCCACAAATGCCCGCTGTTTCATTCAAAATAGCGGCCGCAGAATTTGAGTTACTGGCGGCGTTTATGGCCCCACTTCGGTTTGACGAATCCGAAGGAGAGTCAATCTGGGTGACATCAATGGGTGGATCACGACGTGAGTGGATCGTCGCCACTACGGGCGTCACCGTCGTTGTCAGCAGCCACGAGGCCGAGGTGCAGCGTTGGGGTATGACCCCAGATCAAAGTTGGGCGTTCCCGATCCCCGAACATGTCTTGGTCACAATGGGCAAATTTATTCAAAATTCGCAAGAATTAACAATTACCCTCAGCGATCAGCGAGTCACTTTGAGCAGCGATCTGTTTTCGATGAACGTCTCTCAGAACCCATTGGCAACTCGCCCGCCTCTCGTACCAACGACAGAGTCACTATGCATGGCAACTGTTGACGCAACGGGATTATGGACAATGCTCTCAGCCGCCCGCGTCTGGCCAACAGGAGCCAAAGCCGAAGGTATGAATACGCCGCTACGTTGCCATCTCGATTTCGCAACTAATCAACTCGTCTTCAATGCCGATTGGACAATTGTTGAGGCAGGCGTTCATGAGTATCGCATGCCTGCCGAATTTGGCCCAGTGAGCGCAGGGGTGCATCTAACGCCATTCAATATCCCGCATACGGCGATCCTTAGCGTGCTACGAAATCCTGGCGCTCTCGCAGAGCTCGGCAATATCGACTTCCATGTTGCCCCCGAAGGTGTCGACCATCTCATGATCTGTGGCGAAAATTGGAGTTTGTATTTCCCAACAATCGCCAACGTTGAACAATGGGGTCATGACCTTGATGAGGTCATCGGGGACATCGCATACGTTTGGAAAGACTGCAGTCTGATCAAAATGTTTTACCCAGATCTTGAACAGGGCGAAATCTCCCTCAGCGCTCTTCCAAATGAATCCCGCTATGGGCTATACAAATATCGCGTCTCGTATGAGGTTTTAGATGATGTGGTACCCACGCTTGCTCTGTACAGCGAGCTCGATGCCATCAATGAAGTATCCGCTGGATGCCGCGTCGTTATTGAAGGTACGCGGGTGCTCGCTGTTGCCGATCTCACACAGGAGAACTATCTCCATCTGAACTCACACATTGAAGCCTTTGCTAGCAATGTCGCCGGACTCGGTCCGATTTTGTCAGCCATTTCATTGTCGTAGCCCTCAATCTGAGGGTTGAACTTGAGAGCCTTGCTTCAGATGTTCAACTAATTGTAAGAGAACAGTAACCGAGGCGTCACTCACCATTCTTGCCGATCTGTCACTTTTGAGATGTGGTCGCACAGGGCTTCTACTTGAAAGGTTTGGTGAATGAAATGGCAAAAAAAAATGTTTCTCGTCTTCTTGTCGGCATTGTCGCTCTCGGAGCGACAACCTCAATTTTTACTTCCGGGGAGGCAGTTTCGGCTACGGCTCCAGCAGCTAATACCGTTTTAGAGATTGTTCCACTGGGTACCTATGCCGGCGTCGGTGGCCAACAGGCCTCCGAAATTGTCGATTTTGATCCCACAACTAAACGCATGTTTGTAAATAACGGTGCCCGCAACAGCGTTGACATCGTTGACATCGCTACGCCGTCCACCCCAACACTTGTCAAAAGTGTGGATATGACTATTTACGGGCGTGGCGTTCAAAGTGTCGCAGTAGGCAATGGCATCGTTGCCGCCGCTGTTGATGTTGCCCCTTTTGTCAGCCCCAACGGACTCCAGACCGCAAGTAGCGGCCGGATCGTCCTCATGAATACTGATGGACGGGTTCTCAAAACTGTCGCAGTTGGCGTCCTTCCTGACAATGTTTCGTTCACGCCCGACAAGAAGACAATTCTTGTCGCTGGTGAAGGCGAACCGATTTGTGCACTTGACGATGGATCCACTTCGGCCAATGAGTCGACTGACCCAACCTTAGTTAGCGATGCCAACGGAACCGTTTCCTTGATTGACGTTTCAAGCGGTGCTGCAAACGCAACTGTGACCACTTTGGACTTCTCATCCTTTGACAAGACCGCTTTGCTCGCAGAAGATGTACGCGTTTTCTTCCCAGGGTCATCAGCAGCTCAAGATCTTGAACCCGAGTACATCACGACTAATGCTGATGGCACCCGGGCCTACGTCACTTTGCAGGAAGCTAACGCCATCGCAATCGTTGACTTGGTCAACAAAACCATTATTGATGTCGCATCACTCGGCTACAAAGATTGGGGTGCAGGCGGACTTCTTTACGACGGTAGCAAGGTTGATAGCTCGGGAAACGGGGTTTTTGCTAACCCAATTGCGTACACCGGCGTTCCACTGAAAGGCATGTACATGCCCGACACAATCGCCTCATACACTGCGGCAGGCCAAACCTATCTCGTGATGGCCAACGAGGGAGACACACGCGATTACAGCTGCTACAACGAGGAGTCAACCTTTGACGACACAAGTGGTAGCGATTCTTTCGCCAGCTATTGGGACACGGCGAATGATGCCGTAAAACCAAAAGCAAAATTAGGCGCTCAAAAAACAACATTGGCCTTTCCAACGAAGGCCCCTGTTTCAGGCACCACAACGAACATGTACACCTTCGGTGGTCGGTCGTTCACGATCAGAGATTCAAGCGGCACTTTGGTGTGGGACAGCGGATCAGAATTTGAAGAGATCGTGCTACGCGATTACCCTGCCGCATTTAACTCCGATAGCAGTAGCAGCGCAGCTACAAGTCAGCTCATGGTGCAAGGCCAAGCAGCACGAATGGATGGGCGTTCAACTTCAAAAGGTATTGAACCAGAGGCCTTGGCCGTCGGAACGATCGGCACTCAAACCTTCGCCTTTATTGGCCTTGAGCGTATGGGCGGAATCATGGTGTATGACGTCAGCACGCCAAGCGCTCCAACTTTCATCAGCTACACGAACGCCGCACTTGCCGGCTTGGCCGCCAATCCAGCAAACAACACGACACCTGGTTCGTACGACGTCTCGCCAGAGGGAATGGTTTTTGTGCCGGCTTCCGATAGCCCAACTACTAAACCCTTGCTGATCGTCGCTAATGAACTTTCAGGAACAACCACTATTTATGAAGTTCGTGTTGCCTCTCCAACGACGGTTCCTACTTCGGCCCCAACGGCCTTAACAGTCGCCGCCTTAGCCGAAAAAACACTGCTGACAAGCACGAGCACCCCGACAAAAGGCAGCTCCCTGGCCGTCACATCAAATGGTTTCGTCCCATTTGAAACGGTGCAACTGGTGGTTTCCACACCTCCTACGGTTGTCGCAACAGCGATTGCCGATGCCTACGGATCGGTCACAATATCGGGCCAGTTGTCATCATCAATTGCTGCTGGAAACCAAACCGTTGCGATGTTCGCTCCAGTCAGTGGAATTGGCTACCGATCGGCTTTGACGGTTGTGACCGTTGCTGGTGCGCCGACGATTCGCACTGTGACTGCGAGTAAAGGCAAGTTG
>CALGTP010000708.1 GCA_937902105.1 uncultured Actinomycetes bacterium | reverse complement strand
CGTCTGATGAAAGGTCTTGCCTAGCTTGATGAGTGGCACCCCCAACGCTGTATATAGCACACGGTCATCATCGCCGGCAAGATCACTGGGAATCATCAGAAGTGCTGAAAGACTCTTGAAGTCTCCAGTGGCCACATCTTTCATGACAGTTGGATGACGGTCAGCTATGTGGCAATATGCCAGAAACCACGACTGGCCCATTGCAGCAGCAGCGGCCAGCTTCGGATTTTCGCATCGCTTCTGAGCTGGACGCGCGTGGAAATCTTGCCCATATACCACACGTAAGTATGCAGGATCGAGAGTCAAAAGTCGCATACGGGGTTCGGAAGTAATTCTGGTCAAGAGTTTGCTATATTCCGTTAAGCGGAACTCGGTGAATTGATCGCCCACCACGCTCATCAGGGTGTGTTCGTCGTTGTTGCTCGAACAACCGAACTGGGCCAGCAAAGACAGCATTTCAACTGCTGCGTGACCTTGGTTGTTAGGGATCCTCTGCCAGTTCTTGCAGCGGTTAACCTCGAGCACAAGACCAGACAATTGGAACTCCACGGTACCAACATGAAGCGTGCCTTTCAAGACCTGGCCGACGAAGAACCCTGGCTGCATGCGCTGCCATTTTGCCCACAGTGATGACTTTGCGTTAAAGAACCAGGCATTGATCACTGCCGTCTTAGGTCCTAGGAGGCCACTAACCAACTCAAACCGGCCTTTAACCTCCTGCTCAGGCTGTGGTAGAACACACTCGTGGTGCTCTTCGGTGCGAGAATGCTGGGAAGCTGCCATCCACGGCAAAGCCACTTCTAGCAAAAAAGACACGTGCTCAGGCAAGACGTCTCGTAAAAGGGCCCGCAAGCTGAACCGCAATCCTGCACGATCAAAATCTAACCCACTGTGCATGCCAGTGGATGCCAGTGTGTCTATCAATTCCGTCTCGAAGATCTGCATTGCAGTGAGGCTGTCACTATTTTTGAGACTCCTTTGGATTCGCTTCGTCAACTGGCCGAAACCACCACGGACTACGCCTTCTGCAATAGCCCAACCGAGGTAAGCGAAGACGTAAAACCCACTGTCGGCACATGGACTGGAAGGAATCCTGCATAAAATTCGCTGGAGCGGCAAATATTCCGCAGCTGGAACGATTGGGAGACTGAGATGATTCAAGATAAAGCTGGAATAGCCATGAAGGCTGTTGCCTAATGAGACTTTGGGATAGTAACCTTGAGCTGAGACCAAAGTCAAGCGAGCGCCACAGTCCGTCAATTTTGCCCTAGTGTTCTCGGACGGGTCCCACACACAAAGCTTGTCCTGGCGCACGTGGATGATGTGAAGACCACCGCAGTCATCTGGCATTTGTGTGGGCGGGATAGCCAGTCCACCAACAACCGCATTCAGAGTACCAACGCCGAGGTCGGTGCGGAATGTTTGCAACAGGCGGAATATAAAAATGCCAGTGTAGGAGCCAGCACTGAAACCTTAAATTTGCTTCGATGTGTAAAACAACAATCAAAACACGAGTTTGCGAGTTGTAGATAATATCTTAATACTAAAACGCACATGCAATTAAAGTCAAATGGAAGCAGCCGTGAATTGACACATCAAATGCCGGTGAAGGGAAACGCAGCGCAGTGGAATGGTTTGTTTCCCCAGAAACAATGCCAGACTCGTCAGAATCGTTAGTGTAATCACACATGGATTGCCCAGAATCGCTGCAGGAATCGACCTTGGTGTCCACAGAATCATTCCTGAAACCGAACAATGACAAATACCTATCTGCATAAGACGAGTGCTGGCACACTGAAGCCAACACGACAAAAACAGAGGAGGCGCACGGGTCAGCCAGCCATGACGGACAAAAGTACACAGGTCGCTGTTGACAGACAGCCAATCTGTTGGGCAATACCTTGTCCCAAGCTGATTGGGCGCCTTCATCACGGAGCAAGAAATGCAACGCGTCTAGAGTTTGATCTGCGGTACGGCGCCCTTCTTCTGGCGCTGCCTTTTCATGCGTAACGCTGTAATACATATCTGCGCCCGAGTTGGTAAAGACAACATGTGGATTATCTCCAAAGAGCTTATGGCCACTGCCACCGTTCTGTGGTACTCGAGATTGCAAGCCAGGACATGCGACGAGCACACTCGATGGTGGTACCACGCTGGTCCTGGCAGACAAGTCTACAGTTCCATTTATGCGCAGTTCTTCGACCAAATCGGACCACAATGGCCACGTGGCTGCATCGGTCGTACCGTGTGGGAGCTGCCCGGCAAACAAAGTGTTGCAGGTGGGCGATGTCCTCTCCCAATTGTTCTCATGAACCATGCGACGCGTAGTAACTGGAATCTGGATTTCTACTTGAAATCCACAGGAAGCTTCCACCCGAACTGAGGATCCCTGCTTGCCATCAAGGAAACATGGCTGCCATTGCAGAGCTCCCTGCAGCGACTGGGACATGTTGACCCAGTAATCCAGACTGAAATTTGTCAACGCAATCTTCGCAGCCCTCGAATAACCGTGCAAGAACAACGGTGGCATGACCGCTTCTACGCCAATGTTGTCGCGTGACCCCATGGATTTGCTCGCGAACTGCTTCATGAAGCCATACTCAGACGCCATGTACGAAATGAAACACTTAGGTGACTGAAATGCTGCAAGGTATGCGAGAACAGGCTGTTCACAGAATGGGCCAGCCCAGCCATCCAACCGTGGGATCGCAAGACGGATGTTTTTGGTAAAATGTTGGAGGCGAGCGCGATGAAATCGTTCTGACGATGGAGGCCACGCAGCTACACTAAGAACGTTGCAAATGGTAGCGAAAAGGTGCAAGAAATCCTGTGGTTCTTCAACCAGCACACCAGCGAGTGCCGTGTGAGAAGCTAGTGCTGCAACATGCGGCCCATACTGTTGGTTGGAGTATTCTGCTGCATCCCTATGCTTCGCACTGTCTAGCAAATACTCCATACGGACTTCTAGTAGCTGAGACCATGACTGGGCAGTGCCAGCAGTCTGCGCCAATTTATCCGAGTCTGAAGGCCCTGCTACACCTGGGCTGACGTACAAACCGGCGTTTACCGTTGCAAATGTTTCGGTGCATACGAGGAGACCAGGCATGGCATCTTCAGGTAGACTCTTCTTGGTTTTCTTTTCTTCACACGTCCGCGCAACTTGCAGCCATTGGCACACCTCGGACAAAGCGGTGGGGCCAAGGTCATTATCCGAGGAAATGAAATGCTTGCAAGGGAAGCGCGCTCTCAGTGACCTCATGACGTGGACACTCGCATGTGTAATGTGCCCTGATGTCAGAGAGTTCTCTGCGAGGATGGGGACAAACACGGCGTGCATCTTCTCTTGATTCTTCCACCGCAGCCTCTGGTGCCATAAACCGGCAGTGGTCTTGTTGAAGAATTCGTAACTGTTCAATGGTTTCGAGTCTGTGAACACGACGACCGTGTCGGCAGCTTTGAAGTTGTCGTCAATGACGTTTGCAATCAACCACTCGTGCAAAAGATTCGTGTCGACTACCTCGCAAAAGGTCATCTCGATATCCTGCACGTGTTCAAGATCCTGGCGCAAACGAGTCGGGAATATGTCGTCCGGAACACGCAGTGGCGCAAATCTAAGTAAATCGAGTTCATCTGGTGCATAGCTGGCCATCTGTTCGATAGTGCTGCCACTGACGAGTCGGAAGAAATCTTCCGAGAACGGCCAGGCGATGCAAGGAAAAGTCTCTGTCCACTGCCTGGTTCACATAAAAAACATCCCAGCGTTGGAGCTGACATTACT
>CALGTP010000707.1 GCA_937902105.1 uncultured Actinomycetes bacterium | reverse complement strand
CAGAGCCATAGGCCAAGCATCGTTTTGTTAAGGTCAGCTTGGCCCATTGAAATTGTTGAAATGCAGCAGTGAGGCCAGAGCTTGGTAGTCCACTGAAATATGTGGGTACCATCGAGAGCAGCAGAGCTGTTCATGTATGAAAGGAGACCTTGTTATCAAGGATGCTACTCCTCGCCGGCGCAAACCGAAAAAGGAGAGAGAGGGAGCGAAACACAGAGAGAGAGAGAGAGAGAGAGAGAGAGAGAGAGAGAGAGAGATAGTGAGTTAGAGATAGAGAGAGAGTCAGTGGCTCTTGACGACTGAGGTCACAGGAGCAATTGGAGAGAGGATGCCCGTAGCCGTAACTGTAGAAGGGAAGCGACTTCCAAAATCCACCAAAGCAGATTCAGGATCATTGGGCCTATTGTATGATATGCTGTCTAGCTGTGATGATCATGATCCACAGCCGGCACAGCACAACGTTGGCAACACAGTTTCCAATTCAACTACACGCAACTTTGCTGCCACAGAGTTACCTGCAGAGTATGACATTGATCGCACGCACATCCCTCATGATATGTCAGAACACATAGAGAATGAAGAACAATTGGAGGCGCCAGAAGAGATCACTACCATTCTGCAGGACAACCAAGATCAACTAAATATTATCAACTCAGTGCTTGCGGATGCTGATAAACACAAGGCTAAGGCTAAGGCTAAGGCCAAAGCCCGTGCCAAAGCGAAGGTGAAGGCCAAGGCCGAAGCCAAGGCTACGCCTAAGGCTGCTGCAGTTCCGTTCCAGATATCAGACCCCAACCAGGGGTATTGGCCGACTTATGACAATCATGTTGGTCGTATATCAGAGTGGCCCAAAGCTGGGCCAACTAGCCGTGCTGTTCATTGCCGGCTTCACTCACGCATGCTTCTTACCGTACACCCTTCAATGTTGCTTCTACTTGGCATTCTGCTGATTTGTTCACTTGGTGTGCAAGCTGTTGGCTGTGTGTTGTTATGGTGTGTTGGGTTTCTAGTGTTGTTATAGCATGACTATGGCTATGGCATAGTCGGTGTTGGCAGGTCTTGTATGTTAGCAGCAATTACACATACCATGTGTTCTGATGACATGTAGCCTCAGCGACACAGCACAATGACAACGACGACAATACATACTCAAACTCGGACTTCTTAGTTGGCTTGCTATTGCTTCGTACATTTGCGATCCTGCAAGTGACAGTGTGAACTTCGATGTGCATGTCCGACCGAGGTGCTGGACATAAATGCGGGCGAACATGGCCTATCCATCGAGCCCCATCGACCCAGGCAATTCAGGAATGGCTGTCGACAGCTGCCGCAGAAGGTGCTAATCACATGCGTTCTTGTCCTCCGTGATAAAGTTTCTTGCCAGTTGTTTGCACGTGTCTTGCTGTGGCTTCTTAGTGAACTCGTGACAGCACTGTGCTGTTGCAGTTCAGATCGGGAATCGCTTTATAGTCACAGTGCGTGTATAATACTGGGATGCTTTGGTTTCCTGCGCACACCAGTCATTTTTAGACTGCACAGCTCCAAGACCGATGCCGAATTTTATGCTTAATTTTGATTGTCAACAATCGTTACATTATGAATTGCTTGATTTATTCTGAGTTAACAGGTTGCGCGTTGTATAATCACACATCGGCTCATAATCAGCTCCAGTCTCGTCAGCCATAACGACAGTCAGCCACCGAATGTTATATAACAATAATTTAGTACTATTTAAAACAGTGAATAGTTCGTTTGTGTTACCTTAGCTGGTTTGTGGTTGACACTTGGATTATGAATCTGTCTGACCAACACCTTAGACAATTAATAGCTTTTCCAACTGCATGCGATATTGACTGGTTGCGCCTCCTGAGCCCTGGGCATGAGTTGACCTTCAACGTTGGCGGTCTTAAGCTCAGGGTTTAGTGACAGGCAAACCGTCGAATCACAAATTGTACTATGTGCATGAGTGTTGCTCACAGTTTTCCAGTGAACCTAACCAGGTCCAGTATTAGGCCATTGGTAAGTTTGCAGTTTATTGGATGTTTGCGACCTATTTGACAGGTGTGAGCGGGGGGATGGCGACAATGGTTTATAACTTTGAATTCATAGTTTCGTTAGCTATATTTGTTGTTCGGCCTGTGCTTTGTGTCTTGTATCAGCTGCTGTGGTGCAGTATACTTCTGCTACTGCGTGATCCCTCCCAGTACACACCACATCGCACATTACTGCAGTGGCACAACTGCAACACTAACATGCTACAGCAGGCCTCGTTAGTTTTACATAGCTACTTGCAAGCATTTTCTGATTTCATGGTCGACAGTCTGAAAACACAGGTTTTTGTCCGAATGCTAGTTATTTCGGCATCCATCGCTATGGAATATAGCCTTGGTGTTTATGTGCTTATTTGTGTATTGCGAAGCTGCTCAGACCGTTCAGTTCTTCTGTAGTTACATTAGCACCACCACACCATATTACTTGGCAAATGCATGAGGTGACAAACTCATCGTCGTCAGTTGTTGTTGCAGGTTAGTTGTTAAAAAGGTGATCGTGTAATCCAGCGATTCACAGCCCTGTGGTCCACACTGCTGTAGCTTGCTAACATTCATCAGTGGCGGCTTGATTACTTAATCTGATTCTACATCCGAGCTTCGAAGCTCACACACGCTTGAAGTCCGACCGCTGTGTTTCAATATTGTATTTAAAGTTGCAATGCAGATTTAGTGACAAATGAGTTACCAGTTATGCCTGTTCCAAAGGTCCGGAGATATGATTGACACAGTCAGTCAAATCAGATTTTGATTGTTGACAGCAGTGCGTGCACATATTTTGCGCACCAGATACATGTCAAGCAATGCTTTCAATCTCACCCACCATCGTTAACACTAGACTACGACTGGCTATTATGTTTTATTACTTCGCTTTGTCACCTGCGAGGTATGGTGTGTGATGTACCATGTGTGTGTGTGTGTTATACATCCAGTCGTGCACCACGACGTTCTCTTGCCAGTTCATACTTTTCACCTGGTTGTTGCTGTAATATGTTGTGTGATCCCGCATGTGCTGTTAGGCGCTCCAGGAAACATCGTAGTAGTGTTTGACAATCCGTCACAGTAATAATTGCATATTGCTGACCACATTGCCCCATAGCCATCTCAACTTACAGTTTTTGACGACGTGACGCTGTGACCGACTACTCGACCAGCAACACCAGCTGACCATGCCTGGTTCAGTGGCCTCCGTCAACCTGACAGAGTTGTATTGCTGACTGTACTTTCCTTGGTGACAGGTTTTATGCTTTCGTGTTTTGCTTTTGGAGAACGACTGCGATTCGACATTGATCATTTGATATGATTTAATGATACATTGTATGTTCAAACATGTCTCTAGATAGTAGTTGTAGTAGCTATCGTTCATTATCTATCCGCAAGGAATCATGCTATATTTGGTGTCTTACTCTATGGTTTCGTGTATTGCATTAGTGCTGCTCTCTTGATTCTAATGAGCCTGTCCAATTTGCGCTTGCAATTTGCCAAGGTGTCACATGTTCGGTTGATGGCTGTCTAACGTCCATCAACTATGACAACCACTTGTCTTCTTGTAGCTTACAGCGACTTACAGATCAACTTACATGTGATATGAGAGTGCTACTTGTTCGGTGACACATCAGTGTCCGAGTTGCTGCTATCGCTGCCACATGTGATTTGAAATATACAGCACTGCACTCATTGCTGCTGCGATGCGGATGGTCCGTCGTATCTTTCATAGATGTCTGACTTCAATCGTAACTCCATCAAACCTGACCGTACGAACTAGTGATTCTATGGCTGCATGACAACTCATGGTGTGAATCTATGTTGCTTAACATTGACATTTGGCACGATCATTGCTAACACTGAATATCTACGTGCTAGTGCAAACCTCATATCAGAACACCCGTTTGCTTTGACGGCTTCTTCCAAATCCAATTTAATGTGACCCACAGTTGACTAACACAACATGCGCAACAAACCTCCTCCGATTCACTGCGGCCACTGGTTTGCCCAAGTGTCCAATCACCTCCCACCCTGTATTCGAATAATTCAAAGTCAGGAACAACCTTTGTGGTTGTCCGTGGCATAGCATGGCAAAAACAAAAACGAATAAGTCCCCGAGAGGAAGCATCAAGCGCTTCCTTCAAGATGATGATACACACTGTGATGGTCAGCCGCCAGTCAAGGCACAACATGTTAGCACGGGATGTAGTAAAGCTGACACGGACGGCAAGGCTTGTGAGGATGCTAAGGAGCCCAGAGTCAAGGCAAAAGGCAAGGGAGTTAGCAAAGGCAAAGGAGGCAAGAACAGTAACAAGGCAAAGGGGTGCGGCGAGGATGATGTATGTAATGGCCAGGACTCAGTCCCTGAACCAGAACACCCTGAGATTGGATTTACTAACGAGGCACTTCAGACTCCAAAGGTTTTTGACACTGTTACCACCATCGACCCAGTCCCTGAACCAGAACACCCTGAGATTGGACTTACGAACCACGTGACAGAGGATACTGCAGGCTCCGATCAGGGCCAGAACGCCAAC
>CALGTP010000706.1 GCA_937902105.1 uncultured Actinomycetes bacterium | reverse complement strand
CTTCGCGAGCGACGAGTGCGCAGTGTCGAACTCCTCCTGACGCGCCTCCGACAGGATCTCGAAGCCGACAGACACAGCAGACATCAAGCACCTCCGCCTCCGCCCCAAGGATGGTCGAAGAGTCGCTCGGAATGATCACGCTCGGAAGTCCCGATGTGGAAAAACCAGCAAAGGTCCACTCCGAGCAAATTTCCCAGGGAAACGCATCCGAGGGAGTGAATCCCTTCAAAGTATTCATGTTAATACACACAACACGTACCGGTAAAAAGACACCGGGGGGAGCCGGGACACACACGGGACACTAACGTGTACGCAACACAGCCGTGAAAACAATACAATGCAGGCCTCCCATGAGACACATGCAGGCGGAGAGCTGAGAGAAAACCTGATAAAAGAAAGAGCGGCAGGCCCCAGTATGAACTCGGGAGGGAGTGCACACCTTTCCGTAAATTCACACCTTCCGGGAGATGATCTCAGATCACGAGACGTCACCTTGCGCTTCAAATACGTAGGGCGTCGGCTTCTTGTGGTATTGCTCGACTTCTTTCAGGGACAGTATCTCGTCGGGTGTACCACGAACCAGGAGCGTCGCACCCCCTGGCTGCTTCTCCACGCCATACTGCACGACCGAGACGATCAGCAAGATGAGCATGTCGAGCCGGCGCCAAATGGCATCCCCACGTCCTGAGCGCTGGATGCGTACTGCCCGTTCTTGCCAGGCATTGTACATTGGCAATCCTTTATCCAGGAGAGCGCCCATAAACTCTCCTGGGTAGTAGTAGCCAGCGCGGTGCATCTCCTTGTCCGTTGGCAGGCTTTTGACGAGGGCAAGGCGCACAATGGCTTCGAGGAAGCCCTCAAACGTGAGCTGATTGAGCTGGCCCACCCAACTCTTTCGTTCATTCTCGTCGATGGTGATCATGCGAGACTGCGCAAACATGATCATGATTCGCCGGTAGGTGAGCTCTTTCACAAAGCCCAGCTCGCTTAACATGACCACCCATTCATCCGGGCCCAGCAGCGAAGACTGGCCCAAACCGTCTTGCCCCTTGCCGCCAGCACAGTAAACAGTGAAAAGGCTCAGCAGCGTCTGTCGATGGTGGTCCAAAACGGCGCAAACTTCCTTTCGGTAGCAGTAGGTGCTGCGGAAGCCATCCGGATTGTGCAGGATGGTGGGTGCGTACGGGTGTCTCGAAAGGATGGACAGAAGATCTTCGAGAAGCTCCTGCACGAATTGGTGCATCTCATCCACGGATTTTTCGTCAATGGCAGCTCGCACCAGCAATTCGAGGAACTCGGTACGGCTCAATGCGCCCTTGGATCCGCCAGAGTCGAATTCAGAGCGCATCACCGCAGTCGAGTTAACCGTCACCCAGAGCAGGTCGAATCCATCTTCGCCTCTTGGTTTGGCATGGCGCGCCACAGGCTTGTTTGGCTGGGCTGGGTCCAAGACGAGCCGTGCGTCCTCAAGAAACTGGCTGAACCCAAGATAACTTATGCCATGAACCTTGCCATTCGTCTCGGAGCCGATGCAAGAATAGTAGACGAATATCCAGTGGAGCATCGGATACCATTGTTGCATCGTCTGCTTCACTGCATTCCGAACCTCAGCAGCATTGCCCAAGGGCTTGGATCCAAACACTCGTCCGCTCTTCGATGCCATTCCATCGCTGGTGAACTGCCAGGCCTTCTCGAACGTAGCTTGTAAGCAGTCACGAGTTTCTAAAAAGGACTTGGCATCGCAGGCGGATTTGCCAACTTTGCGTGGCGCCCAGCACGAGGAGCCCATCCAGTCCAGATCAGCATTTGGATCATAGGTGCCATCCGCTGCAACATGGGGAGGTGGGAAATCTTCTCCGCCGCCGTTCGACGCCTTCTCGCGGCTCTTGCGCG
>CALGTP010000705.1 GCA_937902105.1 uncultured Actinomycetes bacterium | reverse complement strand
GCAGAGACATCATCAGCCGCCGGCGTGCAACAGACATCGTCAGCCGGTGGCGTGCGACAGACATCGTCAGCCGTCGGCGCGCAACAGACATCGTTAGCCGCCGGCGTGCCACAGTACCACCAGGGGATGGCCGTGCCATGGAATTGGAGAGAGGAGGCACCAGCGGAGCTCGTTCGGCTTGACATCCAGCTTTCTCCAGTGGAGATGTTGAGTAATCGGGCGCAGATGTTGAGGAAGGTGGCCAAGGACGTTTGTTTCCTCTCCAAAACATTGTCGGACAGCTTGGCAAACCCCGAGGACACGGCACCTGACACATTCACCCAGCCTGGTGCTCGCCGTCAGTCTCGCTCTCTGGTCCCGAGTTGCATCGGTTTTGGTGAGGAGGCGACACAGGTGTTCTTGGAAGGTGGGTCAGCGCGCGACCTTTTCAACAGCAGCAGCAAATCCGAGATGGAGTTTGAAGTCCAAGGTTGGGCTGCCTCCGTTGACTCCATGCAGAAGCAAGTGAAGACCATGATTCGGATGTTACTGTACGACGAAAGCTGCCAGTTGGATAGCGAGAGCAGCGTAGAAGCTGCAAGAGATGGCTTGTATGCCATGTGGAAGGATAAAGCCGACGATACCCACGCTGAGCTCTTTAGAAGGAGCACCATTATGTCCGCCATTTCAACTCTTGGAATGAGCTGCATGCCTCGCCTCTTGTCGCCAACAGCGTTTGACGATCTCCAGCGGTTGAAAATTTTCATGCACCCTTACCTCATCTCAAAGAAGTTCAGGAAACACCTGTTCGAGCTTTGCCAGGAAGTGGTCCATGCCTTGAACCAGAACACTTCCGAAGAGTTGCAGGTACACGTCCGTGCAGGCATTGAATCATGGAATTCACCAAAGGTCCTTGAGATTATCGAGAGTGCATGGAGGTCGTGGAGCTTGCAGGCCTGTAGCACAGAGCTGCTGTATTTTCTCGGTGCAGAAGCGATCACAGCAGTATCGAGAGAGGACAGCTCTATTACAACATTGGTCTGCAGAGTCCAGGTTCCAGAAGCATTAACCGTTGAGCAGGCATTGGCAATCCCTGACCCTGGGTCCATGGGTGACGACGTATCTTTGGCATGGGATAAGGTTGCCATGATTGAGCTTTTGACCCATGAATTCTGCCGCGTTTGGCGTCATATGGTTGAGCCCTCAACATTGGCTTCCACACCAGGGGGCATGCGGGGTGGCGGCGAGGCAAATGCTGGGGATTCGCTTGACCGCATGATCTGGGGAGGAATGTTGTCCGGTGATGTCCGAAGAAAGGACATGGTTGCCCAAGAGCGTGTGAACACAGCCACAATGCGCAAGGCCTTGGACATCGAACAATGGGACTTCCCCGAATCGAACTTCTTCTGGTGCAAGAGAGGGATCTCAGGTCGCTCCACCAAAGGAAGGCACAACACAAGCAGGAGGGGATTCAGCGCTGAGCATGTGTTGTTTCCGTTGCAGGAGATGCGTGGCAACGTTTCCTTCGGAGCCCGGCGAGGAAGAGGGGTCAGTGCAGAGCATTTGTTTTCTGCGGAGTGAAATTACAGCACAGCTTCGACAGGTAGTCGAATGAGGTGTGGTGGACTCCGCCTGGTTTGCCTTCCACTCCCTGCGCCAGGCATCGGCACAGGCAAGGGATGCTGCAGTCTTTGTCATATTTATGGCTATGCTGTACAGGCGGATCAAAGCTTGCTGCATGATGGCTATAGTGCCCAGACAAACCATGAGTGCTGCGCCTGCTCTGCTATGAGAGTTTCTGATATCTCTGAATTCGACAAGGCAGTTTTCGTACAGCTGCATAGGCTCACAGTGTTGCTGCAGGGTTTCCAAGCCTGCCA
>CALGTP010000704.1 GCA_937902105.1 uncultured Actinomycetes bacterium | reverse complement strand
TTGGCTCGATAAGTACACGACCGCGCCGGTGTCGTGATCTGTAAAGGTTGGCTCGTTAAGGTCGCGACGACGCCACGCGTCACGGTTTGAAGTAGATTGGCTTCGATAAGGCCGCGACGACGCCACGCGTCACGGTCTGAAGTATTACTGAGCTGGAGACAAACGCCAGCCTTCATTATTCGGTGTCGATCCCAAAATCACTTTCCTCATCCGACGTAGGAGCGCGAAGAGCCAAATCGTCGAGGAGCACTTGGGGAGTTGTGCGGCGAGCGTTCTTAAGTTTAGGCCGTCTCTCCAGGTCGTCAAGGAGTTGTTGAGGGTTAAGGTTGAGAGTTGTCGAGTAAAGCGTAAAAAGCTCAGCCGCGACGGAATCATTACCGTCTTCAATCATGCACCGCTGGAGGGTCTGGACGATTTGGCGCAGGAACACTTGAGTAGCGTCCATGTTGACCGGGGCGGAACCCTTATGGCCAGAAGAGTTCAACCGCTGAAAGAATCGGTGCCGCTCAGCAAACCGCTTGAGATCAACGACATACTCCACCCAAGGGACGGAGTGCAACCAGTGCATAGAAGAGAAGTCCTTGTACGGGTCTGAGGCTGTTTGCGAAAGGTAATAGTTGTCGAGCATGTGGAGAAATTGCATGAGAGACGTATCAGCATCGTCATCAGTGTCGTCGCGGTGCGACATGGAATGCAAGAGAAACCGTTGGACCTCCTCCAGTGAGTAATGCAGGCACCCCTTCGGTGGAGATTTCGGAAGGGTAGATTCGAGTTGTTGCATGACATACTGAGTAGCTTCCTTCTTTGTGGCGGAGTCGTGCACGCCCTTGGTCAGAAACAACCGGGCGAGGGCCTCGTGAAGGCTTGGACGACAGAGGCGGTAAGAATCCGGATCAGTAAGGACACGTTTGACGTCAGCCTCGAATTTAGAGACGGGGTTAGAGAAGGTCTGGGAGCGCGTGTTGAATTCACGGCCC
The DNA here is from genome assembly GCA_937902105.1 of uncultured Actinomycetes bacterium. Lineage (GTDB taxonomy): Bacteria > Actinomycetota > Acidimicrobiia > Acidimicrobiales > Ilumatobacteraceae > Casp-actino8. The sequence continues at coordinate 960 of CALGTP010000704.1, read as the reverse complement.
TTCAGTAATTGGACACAGACTTGGTGCAGAAGAGTCGACCATGCGGCGGGCGAGTTGGTCGAACCGTCCACACGGCCCGGTGGGGGAGGGTGACCATACCAAACGGGTGGAGTCGTAAAGTTTTCAGCCAGGCACTCACGAACGGCGACCTCGGAAGTCAGGCCCTTCAAATCGAACCCACGCGAGGGTGAAGGGGGGTGCTCATCAAAAGGGGAACCACGGCCAGGGGAAATGGAGCCCATTGGAGGCGGTGAGACACCACGAGCACGAAGAGCCATAGCGACAGCCGCATCAACCCGAGCAGCGACAGCCGCAGCAACTCGAGAATCAAACTCAGCAGATGAAGCAAGTGGCTCGAGAGTCGGAGGCGGAAGTGGTGAAGCAACGGGTGTGAGTCCGGGGGTTGGCAGCGGGTACGTGCCATGCGGCAGTGATGAGTTCGATGAGGGTGGCGGAACAGAAGTCGTGCATCCATGAGACGTGTCTCCCTCGTCTCTCTGATGGGATTTAGCCGTGTGTCCGCCCCCCCCGGGTCTCCCCCCGTCGGGGCGAACATCATCGCCGAGCAAGCCGCCACTGAGACGATGCGTTCGGACTCTGTCGAGCGCGTATCCATCAAGGACCTGCTGAACGATCTCAGATGCACCAATTCCACCGTGAGCCCATGTGCAGAAGGAGGGTGACGCCCCGTTGTTGGAAATGCCACGAAGGGTTCTTGAAGCACGGTCCATGATCGTAGTCCACTCGCCCTGGGGAAGATCCGGGTACCGCTCTGCGAGAAACGTAGGCAAAAAGCTGTCCAGCGGAAGGTTCTGGGCAATAATGAGGGCCGCAAATTGTTGGAATGGGGAGTGGTGCACCAGAGGGATACCCGCCTCGCCGAGCAGGACCTCCACATGCGACGTGAGAGCACGTTCAGCCCACTCGCTGATGAATGGCAACGTGCAGGATGCGACTAGC
>CALGTP010000703.1 GCA_937902105.1 uncultured Actinomycetes bacterium | reverse complement strand
CTGGCGGTGTTCACGAGCAAGTGCCTCCGAAGGTTGGAGGAGCCGCAGGCGCCACAGGTGGCGAAGAGGTAGTCAAGAAGAAGAGAAGTAAGAAGAAGAAGAAAGCGGAGGAAGAAGTACCAGCAGCTCCATTTGTCCCTCCATCGAAGAAGACAGGTGGACCTCCTCCGAAGAAGAAGGCAGGAGCAGGCGGTGGCAACCTTACCCCGCGCTCCGCAGACGCAGTGGCAGTGACCAAGATGACTCCAAAGCAGAAGGCTGGTCATCCGTGCATGTTCTTCGCGTTCAACATCTGTAGAGCTCAGCCCTGCAGCTTTTTGCACTCCGAGACGAACAAGTACAAGGGTCCACCACCACGCGCCTTGGCAAAGCCAAAGGTGCCAGGCACACCTGCCGAGGTCGAGGTCGACGCATGCACAGCATCGATATCCATTGGAGGAGCTGCAGCGACAGTTCTCGCCACTTTGGGTTTGGCTTCGCAAGCGGTGGGCGCCGGTGCGTCAAAGATAAGTGAGGCCATCGACGAAGCGATGGAAGATCCTGCGATGGAGCCTCCCTGTGAGCAGCGCACCAGTGCGCCCAGGCGAGGGCACCGAGGCGGACGTAGCAAGAACCTCCTTTCACGAGTCATCAGCGCAGTTACCATTATGGCGGCCTTTGGAGGCAGCATGATTGATGGACCGCAACTCCCTACCCTAAGCAATGCTCAGGGGGGTGCGGAATGCACTGGGTGGCCGGAGCTCGCTGACTATGTCCCTGCCTGCGCAGCAACAGCGCCGACGACTGAGCCTATTACCGTGACCTGGCTGTGGGACACAGCCGCCGGCCGCAACTTGATGGGACGGAAGCTCCTGAATGCCTCAGGTTTGAAGTGCGTGCAGAACACTCCTAACCGGGTGGTTTTCAACACAGCAGGAGGTAACAAAGCAGGAGGCAAGTCCTTGGCTTTCGCCAGTGGCTCAACAGTAGGTGAGGAAGTCTTCGTGATGGAAGAGTCCCCCGCCGCACGGGCCGTCGGGATTGCCGTACAAACAAAGAAGCGTCTGTTTCTTTGGGACCCACGTGGGGCCCAGCTTCCTTACATGATCGAACCTTGGGATCTAGACAAGTGTGTCATAGAGGTTCCAGATGAAATCAGGATCAAGGCTACTCGAGTAGTAGAAAACGTGCCGCAGTACGATGAGGTCATCTATCCCACTACTTATGACAAGAAGGATGATCCAGTTTTTCTACCACTTCCAGCCGTACCGAGTGTCATGCAAGAGGAAGAGTGGCAAAGACGCAAAAGTGAGACACCAGCCGAGCTCGTCGAGGACGAACTCGCTTGGGCGAAAATTGCAGAGACTTCAGGTTCTTCAGGGAGCTCCCCAGGTCCGCCAGCTAAAGCCACTTTGGCTACGACGCTCGCCGACAGGGTTGCAGCAACCACGGATCCAGCCGCTGTGCCACGGGACTTGGGTTCAGGGGGGTCGGTGACTGCGCTTGCGCAGCCCGATCCTCCCCCACCGCCGGCACCAAGCTTAGATGCTGAGGCAAAGCTTCGCTTAGCCGCTAGATCCAAGGAACACAGAAGATCGCATTTTCCAAAGAACAGGTTTTGCCGAGTCTGTGACATTTGCAAGAACACAGCAGCTCCGGTAACACATAAGCCTGGTGAGAAGAAGGACGATGGACTACCAGAGCCCTCCAAGCCGCTCAAGTTCCTCGAGTCGGATGACGTGATTATCTGCAAGGGAGCTGACACGAGAGGTAAAGGAGTTGATGGCACAAGATCTCATCATGTGATTCGGTGCCGTTTTACTGGAGCCCGTCGGGCCTATCCAATGACAAATAGAACACAAGCAAACCACGAGAAGAACTTCAAGAACTTTACTGGTCCTGGATTCGCTGGTAAGGCGGATGTGATAGTGAAGAGTGATGAGGCTGGCGAGATTATCGGGGCAGTTGAGGCGCTCAAGTGGCACTCGGAAACCTCCCTCGCGAATCGTTGGCCGCACAACTCGTCCATGGAAAGGGATGTCAGAGAGGAGAAGGAGACGTGCAGGTCTGTACACTTCGAGTCCGGTCTGCCATATGAATACCATTCCATATCATACCCGTTCGCGTGCTTAACCATGTCTTTTGACAGAGCAGCCAAGAATGATGCGTCTCTTACTCAGTATGAGGCCGTCGCTGGGGAGCCTTTCCTCGGCGTAAGACATCTTCTCGGCCAGCTGGTGTACTTCAGGGATAAGAGTGTCGACAAGATGACTCTTGAGCCCAATCTCTCTCCAGGGTTGTTCGCCGGCTGGCGTATCGATTCAGGCTGGAGGTACAGAGGAGTCACCATGGTTATTCAATACAAAGAGTACCTCAAGGGCAATTGCAGGATTACTGATGCTCCTCAGG